>JAKDLG010000054.1 GCA_030452985.1 Humibacillus sp. | reverse complement strand
GACGCGAACGACTCGTTCGAGGTCGAACGCCGCGGTAGACCGATGCGTTCGCCAACTAACGGCGCGTTCGCGGCCCGCGAGAGGGGCAGCGGCATCCGGGCACATGGTTCGGCTCACGTGAGATCGCAACTAGACTCTTGCAACCGTGGCACTCACCATCGGAATCGTCGGTCTCCCCAACGTCGGCAAGTCGACCCTGTTCAACGCGCTGACCAAGAACAACGTGCTCGCCGCGAACTACCCGTTCGCGACGATCGAGCCCAATGTCGGGGTGGTGCCGCTGCCTGACTCCCGGCTGACGGCCCTCGCCGAGATCCACGGCTCGCAGAAGATCCTGCCCGCGACCGTGAGCTTCGTCGACATCGCCGGCATCGTGCGCGGCGCGAGCGTGGGGGAGGGGCTCGGCAACAAGTTCCTCGCCACCATCCGCGAGGCCGACGCGATCTGCCAGGTCGTGCGCGCGTTCGAGGACGGCGACGTGGTGCACGTCGACGGCAAGGTGAGCCCCGAGTCTGACATCGAGACGATCCACACCGAGCTGATCCTCGCTGACCTGCAGACCCTCGAGAAGGCGGTGCCGCGACTGGAGAAGGAGGCGCGGATCAACAAGGACAAGAAGCCGGCTCTCGAGCTGGCGTTGGCCGCGCAGAAGGTGCTCGAAGAGGGTCACACCCTCTACGCGGCCGGGCCGGCCGCCGGCATCGACCTCGCCGACGCCAAGGGGTTCGGGCTGCTCACGACCAAGCCGTTCATCTACGTGTTCAACCTCGACGAGGACCAGCTTGCGGATGCCGCTCTGCAGGCGAGCCTGCGCGAGCTCGCCGCGCCCGCCGACGCGGTCTTTCTCAACGCCAAGCTCGAGATGGACCTGATGGAGATGGAGCCCGACGAGGCGCTCGAGCTGTTGCAGAGCTTCGGCGCCGAGGAGTCAGGGCTCGACCAGCTGGCCCGACAGGGCTTCCACACCCTGGGGCTGCAGACCTACCTGACGGCGGGCCCCAAGGAGTCGCGGGCCTGGACGATCGGTAAGGGTTGGACCGCCCCGCAGGCCGCGGGCGTCATCCACACCGACTTCCAGCGGGGGTTCATCAAGGCCGAGGTCGTGGGTTTCGACGACCTCGTCGCAGCGGGCTCGATGAGCGCGGCGAAGGCGGCCGGCAAGGTGCGCATCGAGGGCAAGGACTACGTGATGGCTGACGGTGACGTGGTCGAGTTCCGCTTCAACGTGTAGCGGATGGCGTCCGTCCGGATCGCCCGGTCGCACACGGGCGTGCGCTGGAGCGGCCGGCGCCGTCAGGGGTCGAGACGTCGAAGGCAGGCGATGCTGACCGCCTCGTCGACGCTGACCAGTTCCCAGCCCTGATCCTCAACTGCTTCGACGGCCGACAGCACCGTATCCATCATCCTGTTCCGGGAGCGCGCAACCAGTTCTCTGCCGTGCCAGAGCACCAGGTAGCGGAAGGGGTATCCCTCGCTGGTCCACCGACCGCTCAGCACGTCCGCCGCCGGGATCATTCTTCGGGGTCTGCTCGTGTCCGCCATGATCGACATGCTAGGGGTCAATGTGCTGGATCCAGGAGACCTTGCAGTGGCAAGAACGGAGCGGTCGAGACCGAGACTGAGCAGGCCGGTCCTGAGCGCGGGCCGATCAAGCCAGGTTCCGATCACCATTCGCGCGCAGGGATTCACGATGAATCCTGCTCGTTCGGCGGGGCTGGGCCCGGGTCGTGGGCCACGATGTGTTCCTCACCGTCGGCGTCACTGTCACCGGCGAGTGGCTCGTCGGCCCACGCTGACGCACCGTCACGCGCCGGAAGGTCGAGCAGTGCGTGCACGCGGCGTGCCTCGCGCACACCCTGCGAGATGCTGTGCCACAGGTGGTCTTCTCCGAGCTGCGCGATCAGCCCCGAGCGACGCAGCGCCTTGCGGACCGGCCACATCACCCTGACGAGAAAGAGGTCGACGTCTCGTCGAAGCAGGGCCGCTCGGAGGTCGGCGAGGGCATCGGCGCTGGTCGTGTCCATCTGGTTGGTCGTCTCGAGGTCGAGGATCAGTGCGCGCGTGCCCGGCATGGCGTCGACCACAGCGAGGATGCTGTCGTTGGCCGGCGCCGCCGTCACCCAGAAGAGCGGCACGTTGAGGCGAAGCACGATCACCCCGGGGTAGGTCGAGCGCTCGTCATGGTTGCGAACGCCACCCCAGGCTGCCTTCTCATGGGGCACCTTGCCCATCACCTCGACCTCGACCCTGGTGGAGCGGAAGACCAGGCCGATCACCGATCCGGCGACGGCGAGCAGCAGTCCGTTCAGGGGGCCGAAGGCCAGTACCCCCACCGCAGCGATGGTCGCGGCGACGATGTCGTTGCGGCGCACCCGGCTATAGCGGCCCAACGCTTCGAAGTCCATCAGCTTCCACACCGCGTTGACCACGATCGCGCTCAACACCGCTCGGGGCAGCACCGACAGCGCGGGGGCGAAGGCGACGATGACGACCGCGGCCAACCCCGCCGCCGCCAGCCCGGTCATCTGCGTCCGCCCGCGGGCGTCACTGACCGCAGCCGTCTTGGACAGGCTCCCGGCCACGCCGAGCCCACCGAACAGGCCGCTCGCGACGTTGGCCGCGCCGGAGGCAAGCAGCTCCTGGTTGGCGTCGATGCGGTAGGCACCTCGGGCCGCGAAGAGGCGCGCCGCGCTCAGGCCCTCCGCCAGACCCACGAGGGCGAGCGCTGCTCCAGCGGTGAACAGGCCGGCCAGGTCGGCGGGGTCGACGGTAGGGATGCCGGGCTGCTGCAGCCCGCTCGGGACGTGGCCGACGACCTCCACGCCGTGGGCCTGCAGATCGAGGGCGGCCGAGGCCACCAAACCGCCGAGCAGCACCAAGAGACCCCAGGGGAACTTCGAAACGAGCCGCTGACCGCCGAAGAGGACCACTAGAGCAACCGCCGACACGGCCACGGTCGTGAGGTTGGCTTCGCCGCGAGTGACACTCGAACCCAGGGCGCTCACCTGTTCGATCACCTTCCCCACGGGCGTCGGCACCCCCACCAGGTGGGGCACCTCGTTGAGGATGACCAGCATGGTCAGGCCGAGCACGAAGCCCGTGACGATGGGTTTGGAAAGGAACTCGGCCATCCACCCGATCCGGACGAAGCCCGCGACGACGAGCACCAGCCCTGAGCCGAGCGCCAGTGCGGCCGTGTAGGAGGCGGCTCGCGCTGTTCCGGCGACCCCGAAGCTGGCCAGGAACGACCCGGACAGCACGGACACCGTCGACACCGGTCCCACGACGAGCTGTCGCGACGAGCCGAACACGGCGTAGGCGATGAGCGCCACCGGGAGCGCGTAGAGGCCGACCTGAACGGGGGCCCCTGCGATCGACGCGTAGCCGAGAGCCTGCGGAATTGCGAGGGCTGCCACCACGGCGCCGGCGATGAGGTCGCCGCGCAGCCACGCCGCCCGGTAGCGCGGTAGCCAGTGGACCATGGGGATCCGGCGCCAGCGCCCCTCTGCGAGTGCCATCGTGTCCGCGCTCACCGGTGCCACCCCGTTCTGCCGAGCCTGTCGCAACGCTACCGGAACGGTTAGCCGTGGCCCACAGATCCACCGACCGGCGCACGGGTGCGATCGAACCGCCGAGCGAGTCCGGGATCTGAGGGGCCTTGCAAGTGAGACGAGGAACCGGAGGTCGCGGTCGGCCTAGCCGCGGGACATCTCGTCGACACACACCGTGATCGCGAGGATGAGCGGCACGTTCTGGCCGGCGGCCAGGTGCACCCCGTAGGTGTCACGAACACGGAACCACTTCTTCGAGACCTCAGCGATCTTCTCTCCGTCGCGCTCGATCTCGTACTCGTGATCGACGATGTTGCCGTGTGCCTTGACGTCTTTGTCGCCCTCGACATCGATGATGTAGTGGTCGCGGATGCCGATGAGCCGCTTGTGGACGGTGGCTTTCGTCGAACCGTGCTCGATGGTCATCTTGTCGCGGACGCTGAGCTTCTTCTCCTGGATCTTGCAGACCTCGTTGCCGTGGGGGTCCTCGAGGATGAAGGTGTCCCGGACCCGCACGGCCTTGCCGTTGACCTTGTAGACCTTGTTCCCGTCTTCGTCCTCGATCCAGTAGTCGTCTCCGATGGCGAAGAGCTTCTCTCGCATCTGGAAGGTCGGGCCCTCGAGGCCATGGTGTCGCAGCAGTCCCATTGCACATCCTTTTCTCGGGGCTCGCAGGTGACGCGGCCCCTTTGGTGAACCGACTTTAGTCTCGACCAGTGCTGCTGCCGGGCCACCCATCGGGTTGGGCCATAGCCCGGTCTGCGGCATCCGGGACCCCTTCCTCCGGAAGGAGGCTCCGTTGGTCGAGCACGAACAGCAAGGCGAAGCCAGGGACGACCAGAACGGCGGCGAGGGCGACCGCGACCAGGAGGGCCTCGAGGGTGCCGCTGGGTGCGGCCGCCGCTGCGAAGGTCAGGCTCTGCGGCAACACGTACGGCGACTGTGCGACCGCCCACGCGCCGATGGCACAGGTGACGGCGATCACCGACAGCAGTCGAGCCCCGCGGGCCGCGTTGCGGACCAGCAGCACGATGGCGCCGGCTCCGCACAACGCGCTGACGATGACCAGCGGCAGGGCTCGCGAGGTGAGCCCCTTGAACAGGAACGGGGCGTCATCGTGGAGCACGAAGATACCGACGAGCCCGATCACGGCGACTGCGGCGGCAGCCGCGATGGCCCGCCGGCGGAAGTACTCGGCCATCTCGTCGTCGTGGAAGCGCCGCGAGTCCCAGACCAGGTAGACGGCAGAGAGGTAGGCGACCGCCGCGACTGCGAGCAGCCCCCCGTGGATCGACGTCGGGTTGATCCAGCTGTGCACCGGATCGCCGGCCTGACCACCGGCCGGCACGCGTCCGGATGCGATGCCGCCCGCGATCGACCCCAGGCAGTACGGCACCAGCACCGACGAGGCGGCGAACGCCGCGCCGAAGATGCGGCGATGGCGGGGCGGGACCGACCTGCGGAACGCGAAGCTGGCGCCGCGCAGCACGATCCCGAGGGCGGCAATCGTCAGGGGCACGAACAGGGTCAGCCAGATCGAGGCGTACGCCTGCGGGAACGCCGTCCACAGCACGACGAAGATGAAGATCAGCCAGACGTGGTTGGCCTCCCACACGGGCCCGATCGAGTTCTCGATGGTGGCCCGTGGGTGCTCGCCACGCTGGGGCCCTCCTGCGGTCAGGTCCCAGAAACCCGCCCCGAAGTCGGCCCCGGCGAAGAGGGCGTAGGTGACGACGGCGAGCAGCAGAACGGCCGCCACTGCGGTGGTCACTCCGATCGCCCGCTCCCGGCCTCTACCTGCTCCGGCTCTGGTGCCGGTCGAGGCGAGTAGGGGCTGTCCTCGGTCAGCCCGCCCGCTCTGCGGAACCGCCTGCTCATCCCGCGCAGCACCAGGATCAAGGTGGTGCCGAGCGCCGTGTAGAGCACGACGATGGAGATGAAGCTGATCCACACCCCGGTGTTGCCGGTCGCTGCGTTCTCGACCTTCATCAGGTTGTAGACGATCCACGGCTGGCGGCCGACTTCCGTCACCACCCAACCGGCCTCCATGGTGACCACGGCGAGCACCCCGGCGGAGGCGGCGACGAACAGAAACAGCTTGCTCTGCGGCATCCGCCTCCGGAAGGCCCAGGTCAGGCCGTACCAGGCCGACAGCAGGAACAGCAGCGTGCCGAGCCCCACCATCACGTCCCAGCTGAGGTGCACGACGTTGGTCGCCCGAACCGTCGGCCGCTGGTCTGCCGGCACCGTGTTCAGGCCCTGCACGACCGTTGCCTTCCCGGTGCTCGGGTCGGACAGCCACGAGGCCATGCCAGGGATCGGTACCCCACCACTGACGGTGCCGTTCTCGTTCAGATGCCCCAGCAGGGTCTCGGGCACGTCGCTGCTGGTGGTCGGCACCAGCTCGATGACGGCGAACTTCACCGGCTGGTTGGCGTACACCCAGCGAGCCAACCCGTCGCCGACCGCCATCTGGATCGGCGCAGCGACCGCGGCCACACTGAACGCGATGACGAAGGCGAGCCGGTGGTAGCGGTCGCGTCGGCCCCGGAGCATGGCGGCGGCGTAGACCGAGGCGATCAGGAACCCGCCGACCAGGTAGGCGGCCACGACCATGTGGGCGGCCTCGAGCGGCATCGAGGCGTTGAAGATCACCTTGATGGGGTCGACATCGACCACCTTGCCGGTTGAGTCCAGGGTGAACCCGCCCGGCGCGTTCATCCAGGCGTTCGCTGCCACCACCGAGACGCTGCCGAGGATGCCGGCCACCGGGATCGGCACGCCGGTCCAGAAGTGGGTCCAGGGCTTCAGCCGGCGCCAGCCGAACAGGTAGATCGAGATGAAGATGGCCTCGGTGAAGAAGAACAGCCCCTCGAACGCGAAGGGCACCCCGAAGGCTGCCCCCCACTGGGCCATGAACTTCGGCCAGAGCAGCCCGAACTCGAAGCTGAGAACGGTGCCGGTGACAGCGCCGACCGCAAAGGTGACGGCCATGTACTTCGACCAGCGCTGCGCCAGCAGCAGCGCGTCCCGGTCGTCATAGCGAACGGCTCGGTAGTTGGCGATCAAGGTCAGAAAGGCCCAGGAGACGCCGAGCGGCACCAGGATGATGTGAAACCCGAGGGTGAATGCCATCTGCGCTCGCGCCCACGGGACCGGGTCGGTGCTGAACGCGGCCAGCCCGTCGAGTGTGGTGCTCATCGTGGCCCTCCGACCGTGGTGGTCGACATCTCAGCCCAGCCGCGCAACCAGGTGGTCGCCGACGCGAAGGGCGTTGGCCATGGCCGTCAGCGCCGGGTTCACCGCGCCGATGCTCGGGAAGAAGCTCGTGTCGACCACGTACAGGTTGTCGAGGTCATGCGCCTTGCAGTCGGTGTCGAGCACCGAGGTCGCCGGGTCGGTTCCGAACCGCACGGTTCCGGCCTGGTGGGCACACCCGGCGACGGGGATGTCGTTCTTCATGTAGACGTCGCGGGGGATGAGGTGGTGCGGGTGCATGCCGAGATGGCTGAGGTGCTTCTTCACCCGCTGGTAGAGCTGTTCCATCGGCTCGGTGTTGTTCGGGGTGTAGCTCAGCACCACGTTGCCGGCGCCGTTGAGGGTCACCCGGTTGTCGGGGGTGGGTAGATCCTCGACAGACAGCCAGAAGTCGATCGCGTGCTCGGCGACGTCACCGAGCAGGAACGTGGGCGCCAGTTTCGTCTCGAGCGGCTTCTCGCCCCGGTACATGGGCGCCGACGACTTGCCCACCATCTGCAGGTTGCCCATCGGGTACTCGAAGTCGTCGTCACCGAAGTAGTAGTCGTTCATGCCGAGGGTCTTCTGGAACCGGGTGTCGTTCTTCTCCTTCGAGACCGCGAGGAAGGCGCGACTGTTGTGGAAGACGTAGTTGCGCCCGACCTGGTCAGAGGAGTTGCCGAGGCCGTTCGGATGCCGGTCGGTGGCGCTGGCGAGCAGCAGCCGGGCGCTGTTGACGGCCCCGGCCGAGACGACGACGATGGCGCCGCTGAACCGTTGCTCGGTACCGTCGACGTTCGCCACGACCGAGGTGACCGTTCGGCCGGACGCGTCGGTCTCGAGGCGGGTCACGTGAGCGTTGCGTACGAGGGTCACGTTGTCGTGCTGGATCGCCGGACGAACCGCGATGACCTCGGCGTCGGACTTCGCATGGACCAGACAGGCGAACCCGTCACAGGTCGCGCACCGGATGCACGCACTGAACGCTGGTTCCGCCTCGTTGAGCATGATCCCGGAGGGCGCGTGGAACGGATGCAGCCCGGCCCTGGCCATGTCGTCGAACAGCTGCTGGATGCGGGGTTCGTGGGAGACCGGCGGGAAGGGATAGGGCGCCGACGCCGGTGGTTCGGTCGGGTCCTCTCCGCGTGCGCCGTGCACCTGGTACAGCTGCTCGGCCCGGGTGTAGTAGGGCTCCATCACCGAATAGTCGATGGGCCACGCGGGGGATAGTCCGCCATGGTGCTTCAGCTCACCGAAGTCGCGCTCTCGCAACCGGTAGAGCGCGGCGCCGTAGAACTTGGTTGCCCCACCGACGAAGTAGTGGATCTGGGGCTGGAAGGACTTGCCGTCCTTGTCGTACCAGGTGTCGGCCGACACGTAACGGTTGTCGACGAAGACGGCCGTGGCGTCCCAGTTCTCGGGCTCGCGCGGCAGCCAGTCGCCCCGTTCCAGGATCAGCACCCGCTTGCCCGTCGGTGCCAGCCGGTGGGCCAAGGTGCCGCCACCGGCGCCCGATCCCACAATGATCACGTCGTACTCGTCAGCCATGATTGTCTCCTGAGGGGGTAGCCGGGGAGCGGATGGTGAGGTCGTGCCGCTCCAATGAGATGTGGGGTTCGTCGTGCTCGTCGTCGCTCCAGGCGATGCGCTGCGGTGCGGATGACGCTTCGATGAAGGCGGCGTGGTCGCGGTCGAAGTAGTCCCAGGCCCAGGAGAGGAACGCGTCGGCCTTGCTGTGCGCACCGCTCAGCAAGATCGCGTGCAGGCCGAGCCAGGCCGCGAACGCCAAGGGGCCTTGCACCTCGTGGTGGCGTTTGCCGACCTCGGCGACGGCGGCGTTCCGGCCGATCATCGCCATGATGCCCTTGTCCTTGTACGAGAACGGCTTCGTCGGTTCGTTTCGGCGCTCCCGCAGGATGTTCTCGGCGGCCCATCGCCCCGACTGCTGCGCGACCGAGCCCAGCTGGGGCAGTGCGTCGCCGTCGTGAGACGGGATGTTGGCGACGTCACCGACGGCGTAGACGCCCGGGTAGCGTGCGAGCGTCAGGTCGGGGCGCACATCCAGCCGCCCACCCCGGCCCGGCCCGGGTCCGGCGTTCTGGGCGACGGCCGCACCGGACTCGCCGCCACCCCAGACCACGGTGTGGGCCGGGATCACGCTGCGGTCGTCGAACTCGACCCGGTCCGGGTGAACGGCGCTGACACCGACCCCGAGACGCACGGTGGCGCCGGCCTCGGCCAGCTTCGTCACGGCGTAGTGGTGGGCCTTGCTCGAGAACGGGGCCAGCAGCGCCGGTCCACGGTCGACGACCGTGATCCGCCCGGGCCGGGCGAGCCGTCCGCTCTCGTGCAAGGCCTGCATCAGCTCGGCCAGGGCCCCGGCCGTCTCCACGCCGGTCGGGCCACCGCCCACGACCACCACGTCGAGAACGCCCTCTGCGGTGGTGGCGCCCGACATGACCTCGTGCAGCAGGCGCTGGAGATGCAACCGCAGTCGCTCGGCATCGGACACCGAGTACATCGGGAACGTGTGCTCAGCGGCTCCGGGCACGCCGAAGAAGTTCGGCCGCGCCCCGGCCGCCATCACGAAATGCGACCCCGAGAGAGTCCGGCCGTCGCTCAGCACCAGGCTGCGTTCGATCAGATGGACGGCCTTCACGGGCGCGGTCACCACCTGCACCGAGGGGTAGTCGGCGAAGATCGTCCGGTGGGGTCGGGCGATGTCCTCGGCGGGCAGCTGGGAGGTGACGACCTGGTAGAGCAGGGGCTGGAACTGGTGGTAGTCGTTGCGGTCGACGAGCGTCACGGCGACCCCTTCGTCGCCCAGGGCGTGGGCGCAGGCGACGCCGGCGAGCCCGCCGCCCAGGATCAGCACGGGGTCTCGCGTCGGCGTTCGGGCCCGACCGACGGTGGTGCTCACAGGGAGAGCTCGGTGCGGAAGTCGGCGAGGATGATGCGGCCGGCCGCCTCGATCAGCGCCAGGTGCGAGAACGCCTGCGGAAAGTTGCCCAGGTGACGGGCTCGATCGACCTCGAACTCCTCGGCGTAGAGCCCGAGCGGCGACGAGATCCGCAGCAGGCGCTCCATCAGGCTGCGCGCCCGGTCCATCTCTCCGACCACGGCGAACGCGGAGACCAGCCAGTACGAGCAGATCAGGAACGTGCCTTCCTTGCCGGAGAGCCCGTCATCGGTCTGGTCGGTGCGGTAGCGCAGCACGAACCCGTTCTCGGAGAGCTCTGAGGAGATCGCGTTGACGGTGTTGCGCATCCGCTCGTCGGTGCCGGGGAGGAAACCGAACAGCGGCGCCAGCAAGGTGGAGGCGTCGAGTGCGTCGGTGTCGTAGTGCTGACGCAGCACTCCGCGTTCGCTCACGCCGTTGGCGAGGATGTCCTCCCTGATCTCCTCCGCGACGGCCGTCCAGTCGGCGGCGCGCTTGGGGTCGTCGCGGATCTGGGCGAGCTTGGCGGCCCGGTCGAGCGCCACCCAGCCCATCAGCTTGGACGACACGTAGTGCTGGGGTTTGCCTCGTGCCTCCCAGATTCCCTGGTCGGGCTCACGCCAGGACGCGATCGCACAGGCGGCCTGCGACTCGACCAGCGGCCACAGCCGCCGCGGCAGGTGCTGGCTGCGTCGGGTGTGCAGCAGGATCGAGTCGAGCACCGCCCCGAACACGTCGTTCTGGCGCTGGTCGAAGGCGCCGTTGCCGATCCGCACCGGGTGCGCTCCCTCGTAGCCCGAGAGCTCGTCGCGAGTGGTCTCGGTGAGGTCGCGGCGGCCGTCGATGCCGTACATGATCTGCAGGCCGCCGTCGGCGTTCGGCTCCAGGTCAGCGACGAACTGCATGAACTCGTCTGCCTCCCAGTCGAGGTTCAGGTAGTGCAGGGCCTGCAACGTGAACGTGGTGTCACGGATCCAGGTGTAGCGGTAGTCCCAGTTCCGCTCCCCACCCGGCGTCTCCGGCAGAGACGTGGTCAGGGCTGCGACCGTGGCGCCGGTCGGCATGTAGGTCAGGCCCTTGATGGTCAGCGCCGACCGCTCCAACGGATGCCGCAGGGGATGGTCGGGAATTCGCGCTCGCCCCAACCAGTTCCGCCAGAACAACACGGTCGCGTCAATCCGGGCGGTCGCCTCTGCGACGTCGGCCGGGGAGTCCAGCCCCTCGGCCCACGAGAGGGCACAGAACGCCTTCTCGCCCGGGGACAGGACGTGCCGGGCGCGGGCCGACCCTCCCTCGATCCCGATCAACATGTCGGTGCTGAGCCGGAACCCCGGTGTGGACGCCGCGGCATCGCCGCCGTGGCAGTCGGCGCTGTGGCCCTCGGCATCGACCAACGTCCACTCGGCCTGCACCCGCCCGTAGTCGAAGGCGGGTTCGCAGACCAGCTCGATCTCCACGGAGCCCTCGAGGCACTCGACGGTGCGAATCAGCATGTGGTCGGCATCGTCGTCGGCTGGTGGTCTCGTGTGCGGGGTGACGGTGTCCGGCCCACGACGGGGCCCCATCGTCAGCGCATCGTGCACGCGGAGCCAGCCTCGCGGCGTGTGCCACGTGGTGGTCATCACGTTCGTACCGGGCACGTAGGTGCGGGCGGTCGGGACGTTGATGCCGTACGGCCCGAAGCGGAACGACCCAGCCCCGCGGTCGAGCAGGTTGCCGAACACACTCGGGGAGTCGAAGGCGGGCAGACAGAGCCAGTCGACCGAGCCGTCGGGTGCGATGAGCGCCCCGGTATGACAGTTGGACAAGAAGGCGTAGTCGGCGATAGGCGGGAACGCGGTGGTCGACAGACTCATGGGCGAGGCTCGATTCTGGCTAGTGACGGTGAAGAACCCATCCACCGTCGATGGTCGTCGCGTTCGCGGCGCCCCGCCTCACCCCGCTGGGGTGAGGGAACTGCGAGTCGACCCCGCCGACGTCCGGTTCATCCTCACCCGCGCAGGGTGAGCACGGCGGCCGCTGTGACGTCTAGCGTCGAGACACACCAGAAGTGACCGGACGGGCGCGAGCCGGACGGTCAGCTGCAACACACAGCGAGAAAGGCAAGAGATGACAACAGTCAACGCCGA
This sequence comes from Humibacillus sp., assembly GCA_030452985.1. Classification (GTDB taxonomy): domain Bacteria; phylum Actinomycetota; class Actinomycetes; order Actinomycetales; family Dermatophilaceae; genus DSM-29435. The sequence goes on along the minus strand of JAKDLG010000054.1, from coordinate 16,968 downwards.
GGCCGAGTCGGGAAGCCCGCAGGCGGATGTGTTCGTGATCTTCGGCATCACCGGTGACCTGGCCAGGGTGATGACCTTCCGCTCGTTGTACCGCCTGGAGAAGCGCGGACTGCTGACCTGTCCCATCGTCGGTGTCGCCGTCAACGACTGGACGCTCGACCAGCTGGTGGCCCACGCGCGCGAGTCGATCACGGCGACCGGGGAGGACCTCGACGAGGAGGTCTTCTCGCGGTTCGTGGCGCGGCTGTCCTATGTCGTGGGCGACTTCGCCGACGCGGCGACCTACCAGCGCGTGGGCACGGCGATCACCGGGGCGAGCTGCCCGGTGTTCTACCTGGAGATCCCGCCGTTCCTGTTCGCGAAGGTGGTCCAGGGCCTGGCCGAGGCAGGCCTCACCGCGACCGGGCGGGTCGTGGTGGAGAAGCCGTTCGGGCACGACCTGGCCTCCGCACGCGCCCTCGCCAAAGACCTGCACCAGTACATCGACGAGTCGCAGCTGTACCGGATCGACCACTACCTGGGAAAGATGGGGCTGGAGGAGATTCTCTACCTGCGGTTCGCCAACGCGATCCTCGAGCCGATCTGGAACCGGAACTATGTCGAGTGCGTGCAGATCACGATGGCGGAGAGCTTCGGGGTCGAGGGTCGCGGCCACTTCTACGACCCGGTCGGGGCGCTGCGCGACGTTGTCGTGAACCACCTCATGCAGGTCGTGGCTGCAGCCGCGATGGAGCCGCCGGCAGGAGGTGACGGGACGGCGTTGCAGGCCGCCAAGGTGGCGCTGTACAAGGCGACCCGGGCCGCCGATCCGGCCACCTACGTCCGCGGGCAGTACGAGGGCTATCGCGACGTCGACGGCGTCGCCGCCGACTCCACCACCGAGACGTACCTCGCCCTGAAGCTGGAGATCGACAACTGGCGCTGGTCGGGCGTTCCGTTCTTCATTCGCACCGGCAAATGCCTGCAAACGACCGAGACCGAGCTCCGTCTCGTGTTCAAGAAGCCGCCGAGCCTCGGACTCGGCATCTGGGAGGGTCATCAGCCCGAGCCGGACCAGCTCGTGGTGCGGCTGGACCCGTCAACGGGTGTCCGGTTCGAGCTCGAGGCCCGGCGCGCCGGCGTCAGGAGACCAGAGGGGATCACCCTCGACATGGAGTTCGCCGACGAGGGCGGGGAGGGGCCGACACCGTACGAGGTGTTGCTCCACGCGGCGCTGACCGGCGTGGCGACCCGGTTCACCAGGCAGGACGGGGTCGAGGAGGCCTGGCGGATCATGCAACCGCTGCTCGACGACCCACCTGAGGTCTACCCCTACGAGCCAGGCTCCTCGGGGCCGGAAGCGGCCGATGACCTCGTTGTCGACCACGGTGGCTGGCGCGGGCCGTGGACGAACGCGTGACCCCAGGCGTCCCTGGTCGGTGAGCGACGCTCCAGCCGGCCCTAGGCTCGTTGCATGCGATGCCAGGAAATTCGCCTGACTACTGTGCCCACGGCCGAGGTCACGGCCGCGAACTTCGGTGTGTTCGAGTCGGATGCCGGCGAGCCCGCCCCGGGGGAGGTGCTCGTCGGGGTGCTTCGGCTGGGTCTCAACGCCGGGCTGGCCCACCGGCTGGGGGGCGAGGGGACGGCCTACGGGCCCGGCGTCGGGGTCGGCGACGTGCCGACCAGCGATGCCGTGGTCGAGGTGCTCGATCCGGGCGACAGCGACCTCCCGACCGGAAGCCTGGCGGTCGGCAAGGTGCCATGGTGCTCAGCCGGCGTGGTCGAGGCGGCTGAGCTGCATCCGATCGAGACCCCGGCCGGCGAGGACGAGCTGAACGCGCACCTGACAATCCTCGGCCACGTCGGCTTCACCGCCTGGACCGGCATGATCCACCTCGGCGAGGTCCGCGCGGGCGAGGTGGTCTACGTCTCGGGCGCGGCCGGTGGGGTGGGCAGCTGTGCGGTGCAGTTCGCCAAGGCCACCGGGGCGACGGTCATCGGGGTGGCCGGCTCAGCCGAGAAGGTGACTCTGCTCACGGAGGTGCTCGGCGCCGACCGTGCCGTCAACCGACACGACGGGCCCGCCGTCGACCTGCTGCGAGAGGCGGCCCCCGACGGGATCGACCTCTATTACGACAACGTGGGCGGCGAGCAGCTGGAAGCCGCCCTCGACGTGCTCAGACCGGGCGGTCGGGCGATCATCTGCGGCGCCGTGTCGGGCGGGACCAGATCGGACGCTCCCGCCAACTGCCGCAACCTGATTCATCGGGAGCTGACGTTGCGCGGCTTCACCGTGACGGCGCACGAGAGCCTTCGCGGGCAGTTCGAGTCGGAGGTCGGGGCCTGGCTGCAGGAGGGCCGGGTTCGCAGCGTCCACACGATGTTCGACGGCATCGAGCGGGTGCCGGAGGCGTTCGAGTCGCTGCTGTCCGGAGGTAGCTCGGGCCGGCTCATCGTGTCGATGGCCTCGCGACCGGGCTGACCCACCGAGGGCCGTCTGCCGCTGGCACCGAGATCGCCGACCCGACGCGGTCGGCTTGATCGACCTACGCTGGTTGGTATGCCCGTGAACGACCTGTGCCCCGACGCCTGTCCCACCCCCGATGTCACCCCGATGAGCGCGGAGCAGCGATGAGGGCGGACGCGACCCGGTTCGCCCTCGAAGCGGTGCGGTCGGCGCCCACCCTGCTCGAGGCGATGCACCGGGGCCCCCGCCTCGACCAGGCGGCGGTCGCCGATGCTGCATCTGGCCCGTCCGGCGAGACCAGCGCCGTCACGCTGCTGAGGGGCGCCATCGACGACCCCGCCGACCAGCTCACGGCCGCGATCGCCACGCTGGCGCTCGGCTCGGTGGCCACCGAGACCAGTGCGCGAACGTTGGCTCGGCTGCTCGATGACGGTGCAGCGCACCTGCAGGACCACCTCGTCTGGGCCCTGGGTCGTGGCCCCCTGGTCGACTCTGCCCTGCCCCGACTGACCGGTTTCATCGCGGGCGGTGGGTTTGTCGGGATGCTCGCGCAACGCACCCTGCAGCACTGGTCGGGGCGGCAGCCGGATGCCGTCAGGTCGGCCCTCGAGGCCGCACTGAGTCGGTGCCCCGACCCCGCCGGTCGGGCGACGCTCGTCGAGACACTCGGCCTGGTGTCGGGTGCAGCGACAAACCGGGGGCTGCGCCGCGTGGCCGCCGACGAGGACGAAGCGCCCGCAGCCCGGGCGGCGGCCGTGGTCGCCCTCGGCGATCGCGGACGACTACCGGGGCGGCCCGCCGCGACGCCTGACGAGGCGCCCAGACCGACGCTGCAGCCCGCCAACCCGGCCGATGACGCCGCGGCCACCCGACAGGTGCTCACCTCGCTGGCCGCCGGAACGGGGCCGCTGGCCTCGGTCGCGACGATCGCCCTCGATGACCTGTTCGACCTTGCCGTCGTCGACCGCAGCCACCGCAGCCACCGCAGCCATCCTGGTGAACTCGGCCATCCCAGCGGCCGGTCACGGTGGACGGCCCGCGGGCCCGGAGCTCGCGGCGACGGCGGGCTCACGGTCGCTCAGCTCTTTCTGCACGCCGATGTCGACGGTGACCTCCTGCACGCGGGGCAAGGGGACACCGGCGGCATCGCCACCCTGCTCGTGCAGCTCGGCGACGCGTTGCTCGAAGCGCAGCCGGCCGTGCGCAGGGTGCTGACGATCTCTCGAAGCCGGCCCACGCAGGGGCTGGGTGACCTGACCTCGGTTGATGAGCCCGGCCATCACTACCTCTCGATCCCGTTGTGGGGCCCGAACGTGCCTGCCGCTCAGGCGTGGCCGCTGCGCATCGCGACCGGCCGCGGTTTGCGCCGACTGCTGCGAGCCGCCGGCGACGTCGACGTGCTGCACCTGCGCATGGGCGACGTGGCCACGATGGTGTCCGCCGAGGTGGCCGCCGAGACCGGCCTGCCCATCGTCTTCACCCTGGCGCCCGACCCCAACGCCCTGGTGGCCAGTCGTGATGCGGCCGGCATTCTCACCCGGGCCAACTTCGGTGCCACCGACACCGTCGAACACCTCCTCTTCCGCGAACGCCTGCTCCGTGAGCTGCAGACCAGGTCAGCGCACCTCGTGCTCTTCCCGCGGCCGACCCTCGATCACGACATGAGCGCCCTGATGGACCTCGACATCGATGCCGAGGCCGACCGGGTGTCGGTCGTGGCCGAGGGCGTGAGCATGGCGGCCATCGACGCCGCCGGCGTCACCGACGGTTCCGGCCGGTCACCGGCCGCACGGGCCCTGGCCGAGCTCGACGACCTGCTGGCTCAGCTGCCCCTTGAACGACGTGGACTCCCGCTGGCCATCTCGGTCGGCCGGCTCACGGGGGTCAAGGGGATGGTCACGCTGGTCGACGCGTGGGCCAACGAACGCAACCTCCGCGCGCGCTGCAACCTGCTCGTCGTGGGCGGTGACGTGCAGGCGCCCACGAACGACGAGCAGCAGCAGCTCGCGGCCATCGACGCATTGCTGCCCCTCGACACCGCGGCCAGCCACGGTCTGCTGTTGCCGGGTCACCGGCCCAACGCGACGGTCGCGACCTGGCTGCGTGCCGTTCGTGAGGGCCGCCCCGGCGGTGCCGCCTCCGGAGGCGTGTACGTGTCGGCCAGCCTGAAGGAGGAGTTCGGTATCGCGATCCTCGAGGCCATGGCCACCGGCCTCGTAGTGGTGGCCCCGGCCAGTGGCGGCCCGGCCACGTACGTGACCGAAGGGGTGACCGGCATCCTCGCCGACACCGGATCGCGTGACCGGCTGGGCGAGGCGATCTCGGCTGCTCTCGAGCTGGCCTTGGCGCCCGGCGCCGACGAGCGAGCCGCCGCGGCACAGAGCATGGTGCGGGACCGGTTCGGTATCGAGACGATGGCCACTGCCCTCGCGGAGGTCTACCACCAGGTGGCCACGCACCGGGCCGCGCGCCGAGAGTCGACCGAGGCGGCGTCGTGACCCTGCTCGTCATCAGCCCCGACTACGCCTCGCACCTCTACCCGCTCGCCACGCTGGCGACGGCGTGGCGCGACGCCGGCGAGCGGGTCGTCGTCGCCACCGGCCCGGCCACCGACACGATCGTGAGCGCCTTCGGGTTCGAGCGGGTCGGGCTGCAGCTCGGGCGCGGCTCGAACCCCGGCGTCATCCGGGCCGAGGCCCAGCCCAAGGGCGAGGACGACGCCCTGCGCGGCTTCTTCGCCGCCACCCGCGAGGGCGCCTTGGCCACCCTCGAGTTCCAGGCGCGGGCCCGGGGTGCCGACCTGCTGTGGAACCCGGTGGGCGTCGCCCGTGCCGTCGAGGACGTGCTGCACCGGGTTCGCCCCGACGAGGTCATCGTCGACCACCTGGCCTTCGGTGCACGACTGGCGCTCGCCGGCTCGGGCACGCGCCACGCCGACGTCGTGCTGGGCCATCCGTCGGCCCTCACCGTGGGCGAGGAGGTGTACGGCTACCCACCCGCCTACCCGAGGGCGATCAGTCCGGATGCCGCTGGGCTGGCGTCGCTGCGGCGTCTGTGTGAGCAGGTGCGCGACACGTTCACGGCCGAGTGGAACGACGCACTGCGCACGCTCGACCCGGCTGCCGAGCCGAGCGCCGACGCCTTCGCCGAGACCGGTGACGTGCTGCTGCTCAACTACCCGGACGAGCTGCATCCGGCCGCCCGAACCGCGTTGCTGCCGCCCCACGCGTTCCTCGGCTCGGCGGTGCGCGAGGAGGCGCCCGACGAGCAGGTCGAACGGTGGCTCAGCGTGAACGACCGCCCGGTCGTCTACGTGAGCCTGGGCAGCTTCCTGTCGGTACGGTCCGACGTGTTGTCACGCATCGTCGACGCCTTGCGCCCCCTCGAGGTGCGGGTGGCCCTCGCCAGCGGGTCGACCCCTCGCCGCGAGCTGGGCCGCGTGCCGACCGGCTGGCTGGTGCGGCCCGAGCTGCCGCAGGTGCGGTTGTTGCAGCGCTCGGTTCTCGCGGTGTCGCACGGGGGCAACAACAGCGTGACCGAGGCTCTCACCGCCGGCGTGCCCCTCGTGCTGCTGCCCCTGTCGACCGACCAGTTCGCCGGCGCCGCTGCCCTCGAGCAGGCCGGCTTCGGGGAGGCGCTCGACCCCAACGCGGCCACGTCGAGCGACATCCGTGCTGCGGCCGGTCGGCTGCTCGCCCTCGACGGTGACCCGCGGTGGCGGCTCGAGTCGCTCAGCACGTCGTTGCGCGGCCGACCCGGCGCCGAGCGCGCGCTACACGCCATCGCGGCGTCGACGTCAGTCAGGTGACGACCCGACTGACCTCGACGGGTGCGGCAGGCACCAGCTCGTGGGGCGCTCCGGTTGGGGCAGCACCCGTAGCCGGTCTGCCGGGTCGTGGCGTTGTCCATGCCCCCGAATACTGCTCGCTCGCTATCGACGCGGGTGCCTCGGCACCGGTCGGGTTCTACGCTGACGTCCATGGCGACCTGCGAACCTGCTTCCCGCGTGAGCCTGCGACCGTTGCGCCAGGGAGAGCTGACCGAGGCCCGCGACGCCGAGTCGGAGTTCGACGACTTCGGGCCTCGGCCGGGCTATCGTGAGCCACCCCCGTGCCGGCTCGACGACGACTTCGGCGCGCTCGCTGTCGTGCTTGCCGACCAGGTCGTGGGTAACGTCGGCTGGCACTGGGTGCGCTGGGGCCCGAGTGCCGGCTCTCGCAACCCGATGATCGGCATCTGGCTGGAAGGCTCGGCCCGGGGTCTCGGAGTCGGCACCCAGGCGCAGCGGCTGCTCGTCGACCTGGTCTTTCGGCACACGGTGGCCAACCGGGTCGAGGCGCACACCGACGTGCACAACCACGCCGAACAGCGCGCGCTCGAGAAGGCGGGTTTTACCCAGGAGGGTGTCATCCGTGGAGCCCAGTGGCGCGACGGTGCCCACCGCGACGGCTTCCTCTACTCGGTGCTGCGCTCCGAGTGGTCGCCGAACGACGCTCAGAGATGACCACTCGACCACCACGTCGAGTGGCCACTTCCGTTCAGTGGTGACCGTGCAGCATCAGGCCGATCGGGTCGCAGTGACGAGCAGGTACTCCCACTCCATCCTGCCGTCACCGTCCATCGCCGAACGCGCGAGGTCGCTCAGGTCGGCATCGAGAGCCGCCACCTTCGTCGGTTCGTCGCAGATCCGCCGGTAGGTGGCGATCGTCGGACCGTAGTTGCGCTTGAAGTAGCCGCGGAAGCCGTCGGGCGAGTCGAACGTGACGACCACGTTGCGTCGCGTCGTCACGAACGACTCGAACCGCTGGTCGAGCAGCTCACGCACGTGGCTCTCGAGGCCCCACAGCGGCGGCGGTTGCGCCCCGGGTGGCGGCGCAGCGGCATAGGGCTTCATCACCGCGAGCATCTGGCCGATGAACCCCTCGGGCGTCCAGCTGACGAGACCGAGTCGACCACCGGGGCGGCACACTCGCGCGAGCTCGTCGGCGCTTGCCTGATGGTGGGGTGCGAACATCACCCCGACCACCGACATCACGGTGTCGAAGGTGGCGTCCGGCCAGGGGAGCGCCTCCGCGTCGGACTGTCGCCACTCGAGGTGCGCGCCGGCTTGCAGCGCGCTGGCGCGGCCGGCGTCTAGTAGGTGCTGGGTCAGGTCTGATGCGACGACGTCGGCCCCGGCCAGGGCCGCCGGGATGCTGGCATTTCCTGATCCGGCGGCCACGTCGAGTACGTGCTGCCCCGGGCCGATGCCGAGGGCCTCGACGAGCACGTGCCCCAGCTGTGGAATCAGCTCGCGCGCCACGGTGGGGTAGTCACCGAGACTCCACATCGCGGCGTGCTGGTGCTTCAGGGCCAGGTCGGCGGCCTCGGCCGTGCCACCTTGAGGGTCGAGGGTCATGAGTACGCTCCTCCGATACGGCAGGAACGACGTGCGGCCGGATGCCGCATTGCCGCTCGAGTTCCAGCGTGGGGCACGGGGAGAGATCTGGCCAGTGCCGGACCTGGACTGTCGCGGTACACGTTCGGGCCAAGACCGATGAGACGGCCGGCCGCGCCCTCGAGCCCCGTCGTCATCGGGCTCGCGCAGGGGGTGCCGAACAGGTCTTCGGTGACCCCGTGCCGGAGGAGCTCGACGCACAGCTTCTCGTCTGGCGGATGCACTCGCGCCCCGACACCCCTGTGCTTGCAGGCGACCGGCAGGTACCGGTGCTGCGCTTCGCCGACGGACCCGACGGGTCGCACCGGTGCTCCGTCTCAGCCCGGAAACGTCGTTCGTGATGGTCGCTACCGGCGTGAGGTGCCCATGGCGACGTAGTCGTACTGGGCGAACGCCGGGTTGACGAACAGGTTGGTGAGGTTGCTGGGTCGGTAGAACAGCGGGTGTCCCCACACCCCGGGGATGACGCCGGCGTTCTCCATGACCCGGCGGTTGGCCAGCGGCCAGATTGCGTTCGTCTGAGTGCCGTTCGTCTCGGCTGTCGCCGCCTCGATCATGGAGGCCCCGGTAGGACCGTCGATCGCGAGGTTGCTGTTGTCGCTGGAGCGGACTGCACGGCTGTCGAGGATCTGCCCGAGAAAGTCGACCCCGTCCGGCCAGTTGGGCCGCCACCCGTAGACGACGAGCCCGAGCCGGTTGGCCCGCGCGTAGGCGGGATTGCCGGCGTACCGCCGGTTGAAGTACGACGAGGGATAGGCCGTGACGGTCACAGCGATGCCGACCCGCCCCAGCGACCGCTGCAAAGACTCCGCCACCGTCTGCTCCGAGGGTTGCTCAGACCGATAGGCGAGGTTCATCGCGAAGCCGTTCGGCCGACCACACCGCTTCAGGGCGGCCCGAGCTCCCTCGAGGTCGCCGGTCGGCTTGTCCTTGGCGTGGTAGAGATCGACCTGGCCCTGGCCGGGGGGCGCCGGTGACAGCAGCGAACTGGCGATGTCGCCTTCCGTTGTGCCGCCCGACGCGCTGAGGTAGCCAGACTTGTCGTAGGCCAGCAACACCGCCTTGCGGCAGTCGAGACGGTCGAGCGGGGCGACGTTGCTGTTGATGGCGGTCATCTTCGTGCTGGGCGTCGACGGGACGTCGGTCATGGCCTTGAGTGTCGAGCTGGCCAGCATCGCGACCCGCGATGAGTTCTGTACGCCCTCACCGGCCAGGTCGACGTCGAGGTCCCCGTTCTGAAGGCGCGCGTCGACGTCGTCCGCCGTCAGCCCGAGCTCGACGGTGATGTTGTTGGGCAAGGCGGCGCGGCCCGAGTCGGGGTCGGTCAAGGGGTCATAGTTGGGGTTGCGACCCAGTTCGTAGCGTTTGCCCGCGTCGTAGCTGGTGAACATGTACGGACCGCTCGAGACGATGTTCTGGCGATACGTCGCGCCGGTGTCCTTCGCTGCTGGGACTGGCGCCGTGGAGGGCAGCTGGGCCAGGTAGTCGAAACCAGCGAAACCGGTCTTCAGGTGGAAGACGATGGTCTTCTCGTCCGGGGTGTCGATCGACGTGAGGTCATCGAGGTTCTTGTCCTGGTAGACCGAGTACCCGGTTGGGACATCGGCGAGGAACGTGGCCCAGTACGTCGGACCGTTGGGCAGGGTCGACTTGTCGAGCGAGCGGGCGACCGCGTACTTGATGTCCTTGCTGGTGATGGGCGTGCCGTCCTCGAACCGGATGCCGTCGCGCAGCGTGTAGGTCCACGTCCTGTTCTTGTCACTGGGCGTGCCGAGGCTTGTGGCGAGATCAGGCACCAGCGTCGTTCCCGTCTGCCCTGGACTCGCCCTGATCACCACCAGGGTTCGCGCATAGTTCCGCAGGAAGTTCCACGAGGCGGTGTCGTAGGTGTTGCCGGGGTCGACGGAGTCCCAGTCGCCGGCCATCCCGAAGCGCAGCGTGCCGCCCTTGCCCTGCGAGGGCCGCAGCACCGTTCCCACCGCCGCGTCGGCGGCTCTGGTGGCGGATGGCACGGGGGGTCTGCCCGTGGTCGGAACGGTCGGCAGTTGCGACTCGCCGACGCAGCCCGAGACCGCCAGAGCCAGCCCGGTGGCCGCCGCAACGGACAGAACGCGCAGTCGGTGCATGCTGGGCTCTGCCTCGCTCCCTGAAACTGCCAACGCGCCCCTGGTCAGCGAGCTCACCGGCCACCGGAGGATCCCGGTGGTGTCGACGCTGCGGGCCTGCCCCACTCAATCAGACGAGTATGTGCGATGTCGCGGGCCCGCTCGCACGTCGGCCTGGTCAAGCAGGTCAGCGGTGGTCGGTCTCGTCGTCGAACTGGCCGAGGACTCGCTCGAGGAGGTCCTCCATCGAGACCAGGCCGATGGTGCCGGTGGCGTCGACGACGAACACCAGCTGCGCCCGTTGGGCTCGCATCAGGCCGAGGGCATCGAGCAACGACAGCTCGACGTCGAGCCGATGGGCCGGGGTCGTGACAGCCGTGACCGGTGCCGAGCGGACGGCCCGCACGATGTCGCGAACGTGCGTGATGCCCACCGGGTTGCTGCCCTCGCTCACCACGAGACGAGAGCGCCCCGAGTCGCGGGAGAGCGCCTCGGCCGCGCCGCATGTGGCGGTCGACGGCAGCCCGACCGCTCGGCTCAGCGGAACCATGACGGCTCGCAGGGTCAGGGTGTCGAGGTCGATCGCGCCGGCGAGCACCCGGTGCTCGGGCTCGGCGAGCATGCCGTGGTCGCGAGCACTCCCGATGAGCAGCGCGAGCTCCTTGGGCCCGTGCACCTGGGCGAGCTCGTTCTGGGGGTCGACCCCCATCAGGCGCAGGCAGCCGTTGGCCATCGAGTTGAGCAGACTGAGCACCGGGCGGGCCACCCGGGCGAACCCGCGGAACGGCAACGCGAGCAGCACCGCCGACCGTTCGGGGTGCGCGAGGGCCCACGACTTCGGGGCCATCTCGCCGACGACCATGTGCAGGAACACCACGATGGCCACGGCCAGAACGATCGCTACCACGGAGGCGGCCGACTCGGGGAGCCGAAGGAACGTGAGAACCGGCGCCAGCAGGTCGGCCACGGCGGGCTTGGCGACCGAGCCGAGCCCGAGGGTGCACAAGGTGATGCCGAGCTGGGCGCCGGCGAGCATGAGCGAGAGCTCACGGCTGCCGTTGACGGCGGCGGTGGCGGCCCGGCTGCCGTTCTCGGCCAGGTCTTCGAGTCGGTGTCGCTTGCTCGCGATGAGGGCGAACTCGGCGGCCACGAAGAAGGCGTTGAGCACCAGGAGCACCACGGAGAGGGTCAGGGCGACGATCATCGGCCCACCTCGCGGTCGGTGCCGACCGACCGGCCGGTGGTCGACTGTCCGCCTCCGTCAGCCGTCGGCCCGAGCACCTCGACGCGCACCGACGATGGAACGTGCCGGTCGACCGCATCGACGGTGAGCCGTACCGACACCGGGGTGGGCCGTGCGTGCTCGTGCTGGTCGGGTCGCGACGGGTGGCCGGCGCCGGCATCCGTCACACCGTCCGACACGGCATCCGGTACGGGTTCCGATGCGGCGTCCGCCGAGGTGTCTGCGGGTTCGTCGACCGCGCGGTGACCCGAGGCCAGCGCGACGTCACCCACCCGGACGACGCGGCCCAGCAGCCCGAGGATGAGCCCGCTGACCGTAGAGAACTCGTCGGCGGCTTCGATCCGCACCCCGGTGGCCGTGTCGAGCTCGTCGAGGCGCAGCTGCCCGACCACGAGCCAGGCGTCGCCGGAGAGGGTCGTGACGGCAGGTACGTCATGGTCGTCCTCGTCGAGGATGTCGCCGACGACCTCCTCGGCGATGTCCTCGAAGGTGACGATGCCGGCGAAACCACCGTGCTCGTCGACGACGACCGCCAGCTGCCGGTGGTCGGCGCGGAGCTGGTCGAGCACCCGTGTGATCGGCGCACTCGTCGGCACGACGGTGGGCTCGGGCGTCACCGAGCCGATGGCCGTGCTCGCGCGCTCGTCGGGATCGACCTTCAGCACATCGGCGATCCCGGCGACGCCGAGAATGTCGTCGCCGTCGGCGCCGGTGACCGGGAAGCGCGACCACCCGGTGTCGAGCAGCTCGACGAGCCGACTGACTGGTTCGTCGGCCCGCACGGTCGTGACTCGCACCCGGGGGGTCATCACGTCACCGGCGTCGAGCTCACGAAAGCGCAAACCTCCTTCGAGTGCCTCCGACAGGCCGTTCTCGAGCAGCCCCCGACCACGCGACTCGTCGATGATGCGGGTCAGGTCGTCAGCCGTGGCGCCCTGCTCGAGCTCTTCGACGGGCTCGATCCCGACGCTGCGCAGCAGGCGAGTGGAGGCCACGTCGAACAGACGCACGATGGGGCCGGACACCGTCAGGTAGAGCAGGGTCGAGCGGCTGAGGGCTCGGGCCAGCGGCACGGTGCGCGCGATCGCGAGGTTCTTGGGCGCGAGCTCGCCGAAGACCATCTGCACGACCGTCGAGAAGACCAGCACGAGGGTGACCGAGAGGCTGAGCCGAGCGGCGTAGGACAGCGACGGGTCGAGCAGCTCGGCCAGGCCGACCCCGACGAGCGGCTCGGAGACATAACCGACGAGCAGGGCGGTGACGGTGATGCCGAACTGGGCGGCCGACAGGGTGAACGACAGGGCGGAGGTGACACGAAGGGCCCGCCGGGCCGGCTCGTCGCCGTCGGACGCAAGCTGCCGCAGCGCGTTCCGGTCGACGGCCACGTAGGCGAACTCCATCGCCACGAAGTATCCGGTGGCGGCCGTCAGGGCCACGATCAGCAGGAGCCCAAGAGCAATACTCACGCGGGCACCGCCGCAGGCAACCGGTGACGGCCAGGGCGGCTCAGGTGGTGAAGCAGCTGGTCGGGATGGGGGAGCCGGGCGCCGCGAGGGCGACCCGGCTCGGGACTATGGCCCTCCGGGGAGTCGGAGCAGCGGGCAGATCGCATGACCCGATGTTAGGGGACGCTCACCTGCACACCACATTCGTGAACCGTGCCAGGTGGTGACCGTCAGTCGGCAGAGGCCGGACCGGGCTCGGCGTGCAGCCGCTGCGCCTCCTGCGAGATCTGGTGGGCGAGCTCGATGTCCTTCTGCGTCAGGCCGCCCTCGGAGTGGGTCGAGAGCGCGAAGCTCACCGCGGTCCAGCGGATGTCGATGTCAGGGTGATGCTGCATGTGCTCGGCCACGTCGGCGACCTCCGACACCAGCTGGATGCCGGCCGGGAAGTCGGGAGCGGTGAAGGTGGCCCGGATCGTGTCTGAAGCGTTCGGGTCTCGCCTCCAGCCGGGCAGGTCGGTGAGCTGGCGCTCGATCTCCTCGTCGGTCAGCAGTCGTGTCATGCCTCCAGCATGCCCCGCCGCGGCCGTCGCGTCCCCTCCCTGACGACTCAAACGGTCAAATTGCGGTGCTGGTGCGCGGGTGGCCTCTCGTTCGAGTCCGCAGCCGGCCGTTTGCCCGTTCGGCTCGTCGCGGGGCGGGTGTGACACGATCCGGGGGCAATGAACCACAGCGCACCCGAGCCCCTTGCCGAGCAGCCAACCGACCAGCCCGCGGATGCCGTGCGCCTCGTGGTGGGCGCCGCGATCGTCGACGACCTGGCTCACCCGACGCGGCTGCTCGCCGCCCGCCGCACCGAGCCGCCGGCGCTCGCCGGTGGCTGGGAGCTACCCGGAGGCAAGGTCGACCCTGGTGAGTCACCCCTGTCGGCGTTGCACCGCGAGGTGGCCGAGGAGCTCGGCGTGTCGATCGGCGTCGGCGCCCTCCTGCCCGGCCCGCTTCCCGGTGCCACCTGGCCGCTGACCGGCCGCTTCGAGATGATCGTCTGGATCGCCGAGGTCACCGCTGGAAACCCCGCCCCCATCGAGGACCACGACGAGCTGCGCTGGCTCCCGCTCGACGAGCTGGAGACCGTCGGCTGGCTGGGCGCCGACCTGCCCATCGTGCGTGCCCTGAGCGTGCGGCTACGCGCCGACGGGTGACAGCAAGGGGACAGGCAGGCGACAACCGGGCGACACCCGCTCTGTGTCAGGCTTGACGACAGCCCAACACCCACGAGGAGTCCTCATGCCAGCACGCTCCGTTCTGTTCCTCGGCGGCACCGGCATCATCAGCTCGGCCTGTACCGCCCGCGCCCTCGATCAGGGCTGGGAGGTCTTCGTGCTCGGGCGTGGCCTCTCGACCACCCGCCCGGCGCCAGAGGGATGCCGGCCGCTGACCGGTGACCTCGATGACCAGGCCTCGTTCGCCGCGGCCGTGGGTGACCGCGAGTTCGACGTGGTGGCCGACTTCCGCGCCTTCGGGCCGGACGACGTGCAGGGCCGGCTCGACCTGCTGCGGGGGCGGATGGGCCAGTACGTCTTCATCAGCTCGGCCTCGGCCTACCAGACGCCGCCCGCCCGCCTGCCCGTCGTGGAGTCGACCCCGCTGCGCAACCCGTACTGGGCCTACTCGCGGGGCAAGATCGCCGCCGAGGACCTGCTCGTGCGGCTCTACCGCGACGAGGCGCTTCCCGTCACGATCGTGCGGCCGTCGCACACCTACGACCACACCTCGCCCCCGTTCGACGGTGGCTGGACCGTCGTCGACCGGCTGCGACGCGGGGCGCAGATCGTGGTGCCCGGTGACGGCACGTCGCTGTGGACCCTCACCCACCACACCGACTTCGCCCGCGCGTTCGTCGGGCTGCTCGGGCACCCGGCGGCGATCGGCGAGGCCTTCCACATCACCTCCGACGAGTGGCTCAGCTGGAGTCAGATCTTTCGGACGGTGGCCGAGGCCGCTGGCGCCGAGCCGCGGTTCGTGTACGTGAGCTCTGACGCGATTGCCGAGGCCGACCCCGACTGGGGCGCATCACTGCTTGGCGACAAGGCGCATTCGATGGTGTTCGACAACCGCAAGGTCAAGGCTCTCGTGCCGGGGTGGACGGCCTCCGTTCCGTTTCACCGTGGCGCCCGCGAGATCGTCGAGTGGTTCGACGCCGACCCGGCTCGTCAACAGATCGACGCCGCCTTTGACGCCACCATGAGCCGTCTCGTCGAGGCGCACCGACGCCGATGAGGGTGGTCGTGCTCTCTGACACCCACAGCCCCCGGTTCTGGAAGGGGCTGCCGGATGCCGTCGCGGCCCACCTCGAGGGCGCCGACCTCATCCTGCACGCCGGTGATGTGTGCACAGCCCCGGTGCTGAAGGCTCTGGAGCAGTGGGCGCCGGTGCGGGTCGTGATGGGCAACAACGACCTGCCCGAGGTGGCGCAGTGGGGAGCGCCGGAGACGCTCGAGATGGACCTGGCCGGGCTACAGGTCGCGATGATCCACGACAGCGGGCCGGCGAAAGGCCGGGCCGCTCGGCTGGGGCGGCGCTTCCCGAGCGCCGAGCTCGTGGTGTTCGGCCACTCCCACATCCCGATGGACCTGACCGAGGGTGGCCTGCGCATCCTCAACCCCGGGTCGCCCACCGACAAGCGGCGCCAGCCGCACCGCACTCTCGCGGTACTGCAGATCGACGACGGCCGGCTGATCTCCGCCTCGATCCTCCCCCTCCTCTGAAGGCCGCTCCACCCCAGTCGAGTGGCCACTTTCGTACGCCCGATGGGGCAGTTCCGCTCCGTCGAGTGGCCACTTTCGTACGGCCGAAGGACCGCCGGGTGGTACGAAGACCCCCGAAAAGCCTGAGACACTGGCTCTTATGCCCATGAAGACCCGCGCGGACATCCGCAACGTCGCCATCGTCGCCCACGTCGACCATGGCAAGACCACCCTCGTCGACAAGATGCTCTGGCAGAGCGGCGCCTTCGGCGAACACCAGCACGTCGACGAACGGGCGATGGACTCCGGTGACCTCGAGCGCGAGAAGGGCATCACCATCCTCGCGAAGAACACTGCGGTGCACTACACGGGCAAGGCCGCCGCCGACCGCGGGCTCGCCGACGGCGTCACCATCAACATCATCGACACTCCCGGTCACGCCGACTTCGGCGGTGAGGTCGAGCGCGGTCTGTCGATGGTCGACGGTGTCGTGCTGCTCGTCGACGCCTCCGAGGGTCCACTGCCCCAGACCCGCTTCGTACTGCGCAAGGCTCTCGCCGCGCACCTGCCGGTCATCCTGTGCATCAACAAGGTCGACCGCCCCGACTCGCGCATCGCCGAGGTCGTCGACGAGGCCTACGAGCTCTTCCTCGACCTCGACGCCACCGAGGAGCAGATCGACTTCCCGATCGTCTACGCGTCGGCCAAGGCCGGCCGCGCCTCGATGACGCGCCCCGACGACGGGGGGATGCCCGACGGCAGCGACCTCGAAGCGCTGTTCGACACCATCCTCGCGACCATCCCGGCCCCCACCTACGACGACGAGGCGCCGCTGCAGGCCCACGTCACCAACCTCGACGCCTCGAACTTCCTCGGCCGTCTCGCGCTGCTGCGCGTCTTCAACGGCACCATCAAGAAGGGCCAGCAGGTCATGTGGTGCCGCCACGACGGCACGCAACAGCGGGTGAAGATCACCGAGCTGCTCATGACCGAGGCCCTCGAGCGCAAGCCCGCCGAGAGTGCCGGCCCGGGCGACATCATCGCCGTGGCCGGCATCCCCGAGATCACGATCGGCGAGACCCTCGCCGATGCCGAGAACCCGATCCCGCTGCCGCTCATCACGGTCGACGAGCCGGCCATCTCGATGACGATCGGCACC
Organism: Humibacillus sp.; assembly: GCA_030452985.1. GTDB lineage: Bacteria > Actinomycetota > Actinomycetes > Actinomycetales > Dermatophilaceae > DSM-29435. The sequence goes on along the minus strand of JAKDLG010000054.1, from coordinate 386 downwards.
AACACCAGCCCGATGGTCGGCCGCGTGCGCGGCTCGAAGGTCACCGCCCGCATGGTCAAGGACCGCCTCGACAAGGAACTTGTCGGCAACGTGTCGCTGCGCATCCTGCCGACTGAGCGCCCCGACGCGTGGGAGGTGCAGGGCCGCGGTGAGCTGGCCCTGGCCATCCTCGTCGAGCAGATGCGCCGCGAGGGCCACGAGCTGACCGTCGGCAAGCCGCAGGTCGTGACGCGTGAGGTCGACGGCAAGGTGCACGAACCCGTCGAGCGCCTGACCATCGACACCCCGGAGGAGTACCTCGGCCCGATCACCCAGATCATGGCCGCCCGCAAGGGCCGCATGGAGCAGATGACCAACCACGGCACCGGCTGGATCCGGATGGAGTT
>JAKDLG010000224.1 GCA_030452985.1 Humibacillus sp. | reverse complement strand
GTAACCCGGGCACGGCCTCCCACACACCCCGCACCGGCCCCGCGCCCGAGCCGTCGGCCGCACATGAGCCACCACCAGCTCCGCGTCCTCGTCATACTCGAGCCGCTCCAGGACGGTCTTCTTCGGCACGCCCAACAGGGCACCCCATAGGCTGGCCTCACGCACGCCGTTCTCCGCATCACTCGTTCCGGGACCCTAGACAGTCCAGAACCTATGCGGGAACGGCGTGTTCGCGTCACTGCCTCCCAAAACTACCCACGGATGCGTCAGGAGAGCCACTTTCACTGCGTGTTTGGAAAAAGGCCAACTATCGAGGGAGACGATGGCCTGACCTGCAGTGATGGTCCGTTGCGTTTCCCGCGGTTCGAGCGGGGAGCCCAGGGGTGACCCGTTACCGTCGAGGCATCATCGCACGTGGATCGCACGCCCGGCGATGTGGGGAGCGAATCCCCACGTTGGGTAGGTGCCCCATGATGGGGCCTGATCGCTTGCGGCGCCGGCGGGCTGCTCGGTCGGGTCACTGCCACCAGGGACCTGCTTCATTTCCATGAAGAGGGCGGGCGCATGCGTAGTGTCACTTCGGCTCCCGAAATTGGCGACTCTCGAGGGTGCGTCCCACATCGACCACTGTGTGCCAGCGTCACTACCCCAGTGAGATGCGTGTGCGCCCCACGCACATTCAGACCTTCGACATCCACCACTCGGCAGCACACCGTAGCGTCAGCCACTCTCCTGGAGCACGATTCGCGATGTTCTCCCAACGACGATGATGCTCTTCCTCGCTCGAGATAGCGCCACGTAGAGATAGCTGCTCCGCGGGGGCGCGCAGGACCATCGCGGCACCCGGGTAGTGCGCAGCCGCCCGTTCCAGCCGCTTGAACATTGACGGATCCGGTTCGGTGAGCGTCAGGCGTTCAACGTCGGCGCCGTAGAAGGGGAGGTTGAGCCCGGTACCGGCGCCCACCTCGAGCACCTGGCCGGCGGCCTCCGAGACCACGCGCCTGATACACGTCCGCGGCACCCAGGATTCGTGCCTCGATGCCAATCGCGTCGCCAGCGAGGCCGTGCGGGTAGCCCGAACCGTCCAAGCGCTCCCGCAGCTGTCCTGCGATCACACCGATGGGCGCCAGCGCGGGCGACTGCCGCAGCATTCGATCTGTGAAGTAGGGCTGCAGGTGTACGCGCTCCCGCTCGGCCGCACCCAGAGGCCCGGGTTTATCCCAGATAGCGTTGGAGACGCCCAGCCGGCCGAGACCGTGGGCGAGCGCGGCGCGTCGCAACGTCGTCCGCCGTTCGTCGACCAGTCCCAGTTGCGCTCCCGCGGCGTCCACGAGTCTGGCGACGGCGCGCGCGTGCCCGAGCATGTACGGCGACTTGAGGTCGACGAAGTCGGCCACCGCGCCGAGGGCAGTGTCGAACTCCTCCTCGGTGAGCGGCCGGTCCAGCACGGGGTCGTCGGCGATCACAGCCCCCCAGGTGTCGGCATCGTCCATGTCCGCGAGCAGCTCTCCGGCCGCGTGCGCGAACGCCTCCGCGAGGTCTGGGTCGAACTGGTTCCCGGCCAGTTTGCGTGCTAGGCCGGTGGCCGCGACCACGCCACCGGAGCGGTGAGCGACCTCCACGAACTCGGCAAGTTGCGACACCCGCGCAGCGAGCGGGATCGAGTTACCGCTCAGCTCGCCCGGGTAGCCGCGTCCGTCCCACTGCTCGTACGACGCGGCCACTGCGTCCTGGACAGCCTGCGGAAGGCCGATCTCGTTGGCGAGACGCCTGGCCATGGACGAGTGACGACGGATCATGTCGTCGATCTCGCGGTGACCGGCCAGGGCAAAGTTCACCCCCAACCGGAAGCGCATCAGCAACGGTTGGCCGGAACCGATCCGACGGAAACCCGCAACCGCCGACCGGACGCCACGAACACCGTAGGTGTACTTGTCGGACTTCAGGCCGATGTCGTGACCAAACCACTTCGCCTGCTCGTGGGCGTCGGTGTGACACCCCACATTGGTCAGCAGCGCTGTGTAGTAGACGACGCTGCACTCCTCGTCACCGACGTCGAGGAGATCGGCCAACCGCAGCGAGATGCGGCACTGGCGCAGCACATGCTCCATCGGTTGTCCGAAGCCAAGATCGACCCCCAACGAGAGCGCTCCAATGATCTCGGCCAGGCGAACAGGCTCTCCCATTGACGTCTCCTCGAGCGGAGCACACCATCTGCATGAACCACCTTCTCCCCGTGCAGCACAGAAGGCAACAGCGGTGCCCTCAGCAGGCGGTTGAGAAGCATGCTGAGACAACGGTACAGCGACGAGACATTCACAACGCGTCACTCAGGGCTGTGATGCCTCTACCTGCTCCGACGCCTCACATAGCCCGAGGAGGATCCGCCTGCCGGCGCACCTACCTCAGGCCGTCCGCTTCCCGTCGACCGTGCTGAGGGGAACCCAGCCTTGCTCGCTCGCGCTGGACTTGCACCAGAACCATCCGCTGACCCGGTCCTCTGCGACGACATCGAGTGCCTCGTCCACCTCTGTGGCAAGTTCGGTGGTTTCGTATCCCGTGAGGACAGTAGCCTGCCCAACCGCTCGTCGTGGACGTTGACCTGCCCGCCGGTCACGACCTGTCGTATGCCGTTGTCCCCAAGGCGATGGCCGCCCCCCTGGCGTTCAAGGGGCTGCCGGCCACCAGCGCCGCGGCCCCGGCGGCCCAGGAGGCCGTCACGCTCAGCTCGGCCGCGGCGGAGCCGTGCTCGGCCCGCCCGGGCGGCTGAGGCCGGACCCGCAACGACGCCGACTACTGTGTTGTGCCCGACAGGACACCCCGAGCCGGCCGGCGAGGTCACCACCGAGGACCTACCCAAGGCCCGCGGCATCGTGAGCGTGATGACCAACTGATCCCTGCCTGCAATCCTGGTGAACATCGCGCCTTCGCCATCGCCGGGACAGTTGTGGACGCTGGGGTGCTTTCGTATCGCACGCAGATGTTACGGCCTCGGCAGGCCGCTTTGGCAACAGCATCGGTGCAGGTCAGCGTGCGTTTCGCGCGTCAGAAACCGGGTGGCTTGCAAACAGGCGATTAGGGGTTCGAGTCCCCTCGCCAACTCTCAAATATACCGTCCTGCAAGGGATTTCGAGGCCTGATCGGTCGCGGCGCCGGTCGGATCGCCACCTGTTCTAGGAACAGGGCAGTTACCGGGGCAGACGACGGCCTGAACTGCGGCGATGGCCCGCTGCGCGTCTCGCGGTCCGAGCAGGGGGATGCTAGAAGTGACGCGTTGCTGCTGAGGCGCCATCGCACGTGGATCGCACGTCCGGCTGGCTGCGGCATCGGGTGCTGACACTGTTGGTTGTTGCTGTTCCGGTGGCGCCGCCGGTGGTGTTGGGGGAGCTGGGCCCCGTCGGTGGCCAGGTGCAGCATGCGGGGCCTGATCCGTTGGGCGCCGGTGGGCTGCTCAGCCGGTGCACTGCGCCCAGGCGCGACCTGTCTCATGTTCACGAGGAGGAGCGAACGTGTCGCGTCACTTCGCCCAGCATGGGCTAGGGGTTCGAGGAGCCGACTTGCTCCTCACGCCACGGCGGGTCCTACCGTTGGCAGATGAAGGAAGACGGACTCGATGGAGCGTTCCCGTTGGGCGACGTCGGTGCCAAAGCCCAACCCACCCCCCGCACCATCCATCGCAGCGAGGCAGCGGCCTACCGAGTCCCGACCGACTGGCTCAGGCCAGCCTTTGCGACGACATTGAGCTGCTCGATCCTGGACTTTGTGGACCGATGGTCCGTGGCGATAGTCAACAACGACGTTGACCAGATCGGCCTGTTCATCACCAACGACTGGACTCTGATTGATACGGGCGGCCTGATTACTGAGAGCCGCATTCTTGACGTCGTAGCCGACGGTTCGCTGCCGAAGAGTCCATGCATCACGATGTGGTCCAAATTCGCCGGCCGCCAGAGGTTGCCATGATCACCACTCACGGACAAAACATCGCGATCGTCGAGGGTGAACGCGTCGAGGCAGGCGAATGGACGGGTGACGTCCTTGTGCGCAGTTCACTAGGCTGGATGTTCACGCTGACCCAGCTGGCCCATTTGTCGTGCGTGACGGGGCGCTGACGAGGTCGGCGATCGATGCTCGGGGAGGAATGGGCAGCATCGTCGCCACACCACCTGTTCTGCTCTACCGAACGCTGACCCCCGTCCTACGGCCGGGAGCCGCGCGGCATCAGCCTTCTTCGGGGAAATGTAGCCAGCCGACGACCGACAAGGGTTGGGCCGGAACTCCCTCGAAGTGCATCCCTCCGCTGACCCCCTCGAAGTCGCCCTCGGCAATCGAGATGATGGCGTCGGCCGTGAGGCCTTCCGCGGTGCCGATGACACTCGCTAGGAACTCGATGCGACCCGTCCTCCCACGGTAGGTGACGACGCCGGTGGCGATGACGTTTCCTGTGATCAGACCGGTCGCGTAGTGGACGCGGGCGACATTGATCCCCGTGTAGCTCCCGCTCATCTCACCCGTCATCACGCCCTGGGTGTGGGTGAAGACGTTGACGCCCGGGGACGGGTCCGGCACTTCGATGATCGGCACGGTATGCGTGTGATCATCGAGGGTCGTTGCCGTGAACCGGTGCCACCCACGATCACCTGGCCTCCCGCCATAGCGGGCGACTGCCACTAGGTCCTCCGTCGAGAGTTCCGTACTCATGTGGGGCTCTTCCTGTTCGGGGTGGTCATGCGGTTGCCTCACGACTCAACCTGATGAACCCAGAACCGGGAGACGACCGCGTCGCACTGGCTGGGTGTCCGTACCCGACACTGCTGCACCGCGTTAGGAGACACATCCTGTCGGAGGCTGCGGGGGTGAGGTACAGGTCGTTCTGGGGATGCCGGTGTGGCTCAGGCCGCCTGTCGCATCGCGCCTCAGTACGGCAGCGAAGGAGTGCGCGATGACCCTGTAGCCCGCATCCGAGGGGTGGCCGTCGGCGCCGCCGGTCACGCAGATCAGGGTGTAGGCGCAGATGGCCGCGAGGCGCTCGGCGGCGTCGGGCGGGTTGAACACGGCCCGCGGATCGGCGACCCTGACCCGTGATGCCGCTGCAGTGGCAACGATCGCGGTGTTGAGTGCGTCGTACAGGGCGTCGATCTCAGCGGTCGGCGGCGGGATTGCGTGGGTGGCCGCGAGGACGGCGATCCGGGCGGAGGGGGAGGCCGCGCGCAGCGCCCGCAGAATCGTGTCGAGCCGTTTCGAGAACTCAGCGATCTCCGCGGGCGCCCGCTCAGCGATGCACGCAATGTCGGCCTCGCAGGCGACCCTCAACGCTAGGATGTCGTTCCCCCAGATGGCCACCGTGACGGCCCCGTGGGACCTTCGTTGCGCTCGGAGAAAGGACACGGCGGCATGGAGTTGGCTCCCCGTGTACTCGTCATGGAGTCCCCACCCGGCACCGCTCCACGGGCACCCCCCTGCGATCATCGTCGTCGTCGTTTCACCTGGACAACTGAAGTTGGTAACGTGCATGGAGGGGTATCGAACCCCCAACACGTCGACGTAGCCGGTATCGAACACCGAAGGGTCTGGAGGGGTCGTCACCTTGATTCCCTGGTAGCCGAAGCTGATGGAGTCCCCAAGAGCCAACAGGTATCGGTCGGGTCGATGCTCGACCCGGTCCGACGACGCCGAGGCTGCCGGAGCGAGGGGCATCACTAAGGTCGTGGTCAGCAGCGCACCCACGAACGCGACGACGACCCGCGCGGCACGCTGGGTGATTCGGGAAGTCGTCTTCATCCCCCCCGCTCCTTTCGCCCCGCTACATCACGCCGACTGCCCACAGCCGCAACGATCAACGGTACTCCCGTGGCCCCGCTGGGTCGAGAGGTCGCGCTCAGCGCGACGGTGCACACACCGGCTGCCTGCCGGCCACGGTAGCCACACTCGTCCCCGACCCCTTTCTCCACCTGGCGGCAAGGCTCCCGAACTCTGATCGCGCCCTTGCGCCTCATTACGCCGTAGTCGACCTTGGCACTCGACAAACCCGGCCGGTAGGCGCAGGGTAGACACCGTCCCACGCATCCCTCCCCGGCAGCGGCCCTAGTTGCAGCCTCGGCCCAGCGTGTGCTCTCCGGCCGAACGCGCCCGCCGTCCGCGGGTCGCACCATGGGAGCGGTAGCCATCTCGTTGGCGTCCTTCTCCATGGCCGGCACAGCCGCGAACCGTTTCCGTCAAAAGCGGTACCACCCTCGAGTCGTTCCAACCAGATCGGGCGTCGGTACTGGTCACCAGCGGCGCCAACGCAATCAGCCGGAACCCCATGTACGTGGGCATGGCGGGACTGCTGCTGGCGCACGCCGTGTAGCGAGGCGACTTGAGCGCGCTCTCCCATTGGTCGGCTTCGTCGCCTTCATCGACCGCGCCCAGATCCAAGCGGAGGAGCGGCGCTCCTCGAGAAGTTCGGGGCCGCATACGAGGCCTACCAGGCAACGACGCCCCGATGGATCGACCGGAGAACTCTCGGCTTCACCTAGCCAATGACTCTCGAGAGCGAGCGAGGACCATGATCGGCCCCTGTGCCCTACTTCGCGGGCGAAACGCGGTGTGGTGCAGTCTCGAAGGGGCTGGGCGGCGAGGGCTGTTCGCGCACGTTTTGTGACTAACCCAGAGGGCCAATGGTGCTTGTCGCCGGCGGGGCGGCCTGAGAGGCTAGCCACAGGAAGGAGGGGATGACGATGCAGAGCAGTGGAGGCCTCTTCCAGCTGTTCTGCAACGGTCTGGCCCCACCCAGGAGGTTGTTGATCTCGGTGACGGGTCCCCCATCTTGTTCGTCCATGGCGACCTGTTCGAAGAGTGGTTCCTGCCCGTCGCGGGGGCTGCCGCGTTGCACGGTTTTCCGCCGTGTTCTGGTCCGGCGGGCAGAGGCTCTTTTCGGTTCTCGGGCCGCCCTCGCCGATGAGCGAGCACGCGGCCGCGTTCGTCGACGCACTCGACGCGCTGGGACTGGCCGATGCCCACCTGTGCGGACACTCCTTCGGTGCACTGGTGGCCTTGGAGCTTGCGGCCGGTCAGCACCGGAACAGGGTCCGCAGCCTCGTGCTGCCCTAGCCTGCGCCAGCCGGGGTTCTTGCTAGCCCTCAGGAGGGCGAAGCCGGCCGGCAGGTGCTCGGCCCGGTGATGGCAGCCGCAGCCGCCGGCGACGTGGAGTCCGCCTACGACGGATTCGTCACCGCCGTCGGCCGATCGGACCACCGCGATGTCACGGTGCGGGCCATCGGGGAGGCCGCGTTTCGCGAGTCGGTGCGCCGCTCCCGCTCTTAGGACCAATGAGCCCCGTGGCGCTAGTCACCTGGGCGTAGTCGCGGGCTGAAGGGTAAGCAGGCGCTT
>JAKDLG010000053.1 GCA_030452985.1 Humibacillus sp. | reverse complement strand
CGGGGCTGTCTTGGGGGAGGGCTGATCGGATGGTGCGGGCAACCTGACGGCGCGCGACTACGGCATCCAACCGGAGCCGCGGCCGGGGTGGGTCAGCCTGCGACGTTCCAGAGCATGCGGGCCCGTTCGGGAGCCGTGGTACCGCCCCAGATCCCGAAGGGCTCGGGGACGCTGAGCGCGTGGCGCAGGCACTGGGCCACAACGGGGCAGGCGGCGCAGACCGCCTTCGCTGCCTCGGTCTGGTCGTTGCGGGCCCGGCGCCCCTGGTCGGGGTCGTCGGTGAAGAATGCCTCGACGTCGCGGCCGCGGCACAGACCCTGCTGCTGCCACGCGTAGTTGTCGAGGATCGGACGAGGGAGGCGGGTAACGGTGCTCATGGTTCCTCCGGTTGCACTGGGATCAAGGACGCCGTTGTGGCGTGGCTCAAACTTACGCAGAAATTACGCAACGCACAAGAGGTCGGTCCCGCCTATGATCGAAATGTCGTCAGGATCACGTCCGTGGCCGAAGAACCTGTTGACCGCGAACCGCGACACTGCGCCTGAACCGACACTGGATGTGGTTGATGAGTGATGAGGAGCCGGCGCCGCAGCGCGGCCCTCGCCGACGCAACTCCGTTCCCGAGCTCGCGTGGCCGGTCGGGGCGGTAGCTGAACGGCTGGGGGTGTCGGCGTCCACGCTGCGATCGTGGGACCGGCGGCACGGCATCGGCCCCACGAGCCGCACCGACGGGCGGCACCGCCGCTACTCCGAGAGCGACATCCGCCGGGTGATGCTGATGGCTCGGCTCACGGCTCACGGCATCCCGGCCCAGTCCGCCGCGAGTGCGCTCGACGGGATGGATGACGAGGCGGTCGCTGAACGTCTGCAGGGGAGTGCTCCCGCGCCGGGGCCGATGCGCAACGATGCAGAACCGGCCTCCCCCTCATCGCCCCTGTCTTCGACGGAGCATTCAAGAGGGCGTTCGGCCGGGCATCCAGGGCGTTCAACAGTGCCTTCGACAGGGCACTCAACAGGGCGTTCAACAGGGTCCCACCCGTCGCAGGTACCGGCCGACGGGGCGCCCACCCAGGCTCGGATGGTCGAGTCGATCGTCTCCACCGCCACGGCGCTCGACGGGCAGGGGCTGTCGGCGATCTACCGCCAGAGCCTGCGCCAGCACACCGTGGGCGACGCGTGGAGCGACATCTTTGTTCCAGCGCTGAGTCGCATCGGTGAGCTCTGGGCCGACGGCGAGGTCGGCATCGAGGTCGAGCACCTGGCGAGCGAGATGCTGCAGACCGAGCTGCGCGGAGTCTCCCGCGCGAACCGGCTCCGGCTTGTCGGGCCTCCCGTGGTGCTCGCCAACGCCGACAACGAGATGCACCACCTGCCGCTGCTGGCGCTCGAGGCCGGGCTGGCCGGAAATTCGGTCGCCACCTTGTTCCTGGGCCCGAGGCTGCCCACCGAGTCGCTCGTCGACGCCCTCGTCCAGACCAGACCACGGGTGCTCTTCCTGTGGGCATCCCTGGCGCGGCGGTACAGGGAGCCGCTCTGGGACGGTCTTCACACGATCGACTGGCCCCTGACGGTGGTGATCGGGGGGCCCGGCTGGCCCGAGCATGTCGCCCACCACAACCCGCACGTCACCATCGACCGGGTCGCTGACTTCGCGTCGGCCCTGCGGGTGCTCGTGGCCGCCAACGGCGCCGGTACCGACTTTGCCGGGCCTGACCTGGGCGCCGACCAGGGCAGCCGCCGAGGTCCTGAGGCGACCTAGACCCGACGACCCTCGGCCTCGTTCGCAAGGACCGTCGCTCGCTCTGAAAAAAGTTGCAGTGGCTCTAGCGTGTTGTCGCCCGTCTTCGCTAGGTTTCACCCGTTGTCGTCGGTACCCGGAACGGGAGCGTCGGCACGGCCCGACACGAAGGAGTGCCGTATGCGTCGCCGATCCCTCTTCTCTGCTGCCGGGGCCCCGGCCCTGGCAGCCGCCCTCGTCGGTGCGGTGCTCACCGTTCCGGTGGCCGCCGCCCCCAGCGCCAACGCGGTGGGCGGGGCGGTGGGCGAGGCGGTCCTGGCGGCCGACACCCCGCGCACGGCGACGATCGCGGGCTCGCTGCAGAGCGAGCTGGGGTGTGCGGGCGACTGGCAGCCCGACTGTGCGGCGACCGATCTGGCGCTGAAACCCGGAACGACGAGCTACGCAACGATGTTCACCGTGCCGGCGGGCTCCTACGAGTTCAAGGTCGCCATCAACCACTCGTGGGACGAGAGCTACGGCAAGGCGGCGGCCAACTACGCCCTCGTGCTGCCCACACCGGCCACCCTGCGCTTCGGCTACGACGACGCGACCCATGCGATCACCGTCGAACCGACCGACCTGCCCGCCGATGAACCCGCACCGGCCCCTGCCGCCGACCGCAAGCTCGCGGCGCCGTCGTTGCGCACCGGTGCCACCCGCGAGCGCTTCTACTTCCTGATGGCCGACCGGTTCGCCAACGGCAACACGTCCAACGACGAGGGCGGCCTCACCGGCGGTCGGCTCGAGACCGGGTTCGACCCCACCGACAGCGGCTTCTACCACGGCGGTGACCTCAAGGGCGTTCAAGACAAGCTCGACTACATCAAAGGGCTCGGCACCACTGCGATCTGGCTCACGCCCTCGATCAAGAACCGCCCGGTGCAGGGCGTCGGCTCCGACGCCAGCGCCGGTTACCACGGCTACTGGATCACCGACTTCACCCAGGTCGACCCCCACCTGGGCAGCAATGCCGAGATGAAGTCGTTGATCAACGCCGCCCACGCCAAGGGGATGAAGGTCTACTTCGACATCATCACCAACCATACGGCCGACGTCATCGACTACCAGGGCGGTCAGCACGGCTACGTCTCGAAGGCGACCAAGCCCTACCAGGATGCCGCGGGCAACGTCTTCGACGACGCCGCGGTGGCCGGCACGTTGGCCTTCCCACCGCTCGACGCGAAGACCTCCTTCCCGTACCAGCCGGTGTTCAGCACCCAGGCCGACCGAGAAGTCAAGGTGCCGGCCTGGCTCAACGACCCGACGATGTACCACAACCGCGGCGACTCGACCTTCGCCGGTGAGAGCTCGACGTACGGCGACTTCGTCGGGCTCGACGACCTGTTCACCGAACGGCCCGAGGTCGTCAAGGGCATGGGCGAGATCTACAAGCAGTGGGTCGACTTCGGCATCGACGGCTTCCGCATCGACACGGTCAAGCACGTGAACCTCCAGTTCTGGCAGTCGTTCGGGCCCGAGATCCTGAACCACGCCAAGGCGATCGGCCGCCAGAACTTCTTCATGTTCGGTGAGGTCTACGACGGCAACCCGGCCGTGACGAGCGAGTTCACGACGGCCGGCAAGCTGCCGGCGACGCTCGACTTCGGCTTTCAGGGGGCGGCGCTCGGCTTCGCCCAGAGCAAGGCCACAACCGGGGTGCGTGACCTGTTCGCCGGCGACGACTACTACACCGACACCGACTCCAACGCCTACGAGCTGCCGACCTTCCTCGGCAACCACGACATGGGCCGGGTCGGCATGATGCTGAAGGGCACGGGCTACGCCGGCGACGAGCTGCTGAAGCGCGATCAGCTTGCCACGTCGCTGATGTTCCTCAGCCGCGGTCAGCCGGTCGTCTACTACGGCGACGAGCAGGGGTTCACCGGTTCCGGCGGCGACAAGGCCTCTCGTCAGGACATGTTCGCCACCCGCACCTCCTCCTACGCCGCCGACCCGATCGTCGGCAGCAGCGCCCCGGCCGGCACCGGCGAGCACTACGACACCAGCTCGCCCCTCTACCGCCAGATCAAGGCACTGTCGGCCCTGCGCACGAAGTACCCGACGCTCTCCGACGGCGCCCAGGTGCACCGCTACGCCTCCGACAGCGCTGGCGTCCACGCCTTCTCCCGCATCGACAAGGCCGCCAAGCGGGAGTACGTCGTCGTGTCCAACAACGCCACCACCGCGAAGACGGCGACCTTCTCCACCTACGCCAAGGACGACTTCCTGATCCCGATCCTCGGCGGCGGTAAGCCACTGGCGTCTGACGGCGCCGGCCGGGTCACGGTGACCGTCCCGCCGCTCACCGTGCGGGCCTATCGTGCCTACGCGCCGATGAACCGCGGCCCGGCCGGCGAGGTCCACTCCGTCTCACCGAAGGCCGGGTCGGTCGTGGGCGGGCGGGCCGAGATCCGCGCCGCCGTGCCGACCAACGCCTTCACCGAGGTCACCTTCCTCTACCGCCCTGCCGGCGCGTTGGCCTGGACGACGATCGGCACCGACGACAACGCCCCCTACCGCGTCTTCCAGGACGTGACCGGGCTGGCCAAGAACTCGATCGTCGAGTACCGGATGGTCGCCAAGGACGCCTTCGGGCGCGTCTCGGCGAGCTCGAGCTATGGCGTCGTCGGTGAAGAGGCCGCCTCCGGCGGTGGCGACGCCGGCGGCCCGACCGGCCCGGTGGTGCAACCCGACAACGTCTCCGTCCCCGGCTCGCACAACTCCGAGATGGGCTGCCCCGCCGACTGGCAGCCCGACTGCGACCAGGCCCAGCTGACGCGTGACCAGAACGACGACATCTGGAAGGGCACCTACGCCATCCCGGCCGGCGACTACGAGTACAAGGCCGCGGTCAACAAGGGCTGGGACGAGAACTACGGCGTCGGCGGCGCCCCCGGTGGGTCGAACATCGCCTACACCGCCACCGGCGGCCCCGTCACCTTCTACTACGACCACCGCACCCACTGGGTCACCAGCGACCTCCAGAACCCGATCGTCACGGCTGCCGGCAGCTTCCAGAGCGAGCTCGGGTGCGACGCCGACTGGCGGCCCGAGTGTATGCGGTCGTGGCTGCAGGACCCCGACGGGGACGGCACCTACGTGTGGAGCAGCGACCAGATCCCGGCGGGCAGCTACGAGTTCAAGGTGGCGCACGGCCTGAGCTTCGACGAGTCGTATCCTGCCGACAACGTCGCGTTCACCGTCCCGGCGGCCGGGGTGCTCACGACCATCAGCTATCGACTCGCAACTCATGAGGTGACCGTGAAGACCTCCAAGGCGGGCGCTGCGCCCGACCTCACCCAGGCCAAGGCCTACGTCGTCTCGTCAGACCTCGTGGCCTGGCCGGCCGGCGGCATCCCGGCCGGTGTCGACGTGCGCACCCTCACCTGGCGCCTCCAGTGGTCGGCCAAGGGAGGCCTCGGGCTCGATGCCGAAGCCGTGACCGGAGGCTCGGTCGCCACGCTGACCCGCGACCCCGCGGGACTGCCGCCAGACGTGGTCGCGGAGCACCCCGAGCTCACGGGCTACGTCGCGCTGCGCGTCGATCGCAAGACGGCACGGTCGATGGGCGAGATCCTCAAGGGGCAGGTGGCCGTCGGACTGTTCGACGACGTCGGTAGCCTGCTCGACGCCAGCGGGGCCCAGACCGCGATCGCCCTCGACAGCCTGTACGCCACCAAGGCGGCAACGCGCACCTACGGAGTCAGCTTCACGCGCGGCAAGGTCGGCTTCCGGCTGTGGGCGCCGACCGCGCAGTCGGTCGACCTGCTCACCTGGCCGGCGGGTTCGAACGCGAGCAACTTCGCGACCCGCACGCCGATGAAGCGGGCGGGTGACGGCTCCTGGTCGGTCTCTCGGCCCAGCGCCACGAAGAACGCGCGCTACCTCTACGAGCTCAAGGTCTACGCCCCGACCACCGGCAAGGTCGAGCGCAACCGGGTCACCGACCCGAACTCCGTTGCCTTGACGCTGAACTCGACCAAGTCGGTGGCCGTCGACCTCAAGGATGTCGCGTACATGCCGACGGTGTGGAAGACCACGAGGTCGCCGGTGCTGAAGCAGTCGGTCGACTCGACCATCTACGAGCTGCACATCCGCGACTACTCGATGAGCGACGCCAAGGTGCCCGCCAAGGTGCGCGGCAGCTACCTCGCCTTTGCCGAGAACGGTGACGGGCGGGCGCACCTGAAGTCGCTGGCCCAGGCGGGCCTGAACACCGTTCACCTGCTGCCCAGCTTCGACATCGCCTCGATCGAGGAGAACCCGGCCAAGCAGAAGACTCCGGCCTGCGACCTCGGGTCGTACGCCCCCGACAGCACCGAGCAGCAGAAGTGCGTCGGTGCGGTCGCAAGCGATGACGCCTTCAACTGGGGCTATGACCCCTACCACTGGAGCGTGCCCGACGGCTCGTACGCCTCGAGCGCCAAGTCGGCCGACGGTGGGTCTCGGGTGGCCGAGTTCCGCACCATGGTCGGGGCTCTGCACCAGGACGGTCTGCGGGTCGTGCTCGACCAGGTCTTCAACCACACGGCCGCTTCGGGACAGGACGCCAAGTCGGTGCTCGACAAGGTGGTACCCGGCTACTACCACCGGCTGAACGCCACCGGCGCGGTCGAGACGTCGACCTGCTGCCAGAACGTCGCCACTGAGCACGCGATGGGCCAGAAGATGATGGTCGACTCGGTCGTGTCGTGGGCTCGCAACTACCGGGTCGACGGGTTCCGTTTCGACCTGATGGGCCACCACAGCAAGGCCAACATGCTGGCGGTGCGCGCCGCCCTCGACCAGCTGACCCTCACGAAGGACGGCGTCGACGGGAAGTCGGTGTACCTCTACGGGGAGGGCTGGAACTTCGGCGAGGTCGCCGACAACGCTTTGTTCACCCAGGCCACGCAGGGCCAGCTCGGTGGCACCGGTATCGGCACGTTCAGCGACCGGATCCGTGATGCCGTGCGCGGCGGGGGGCCGTTCGACGAGGACCCGCGGGTGCAGGGCTACGGCTCTGGTGAGGCGACCGACGACAACGGCGCGGTGAACGCGGCCGGTGACCCTGTCAACGCCGAGGCGGCGAATCGGCTGGCCCACGACACCGACCTGGTGCAGTTGGGGCTCGCCGGCAACCTGCGCTCGTTCTCGTTCCGCAGCCAGGGCAGTGGTGAGGTCGTGAACGGCACGCAGGTCGACTACAACGGCCAGTCGGCCGGCTATGCCGACCAGCCCGACGAGGTGGTCAGCTACGTCGACGCCCACGACAACGAGACTCTGTTCGACTCGCTCACCTACAAGCTGCCGGTGGCGACGACGATGAGCGAGCGGGTGCGGATGAACACGCTCTCGCTGGCAACGACGGCCCTCTCGCAGACGCCGTCGTTCTGGCACGCGGGCGCCGACCTGCTGCGCAGCAAGTCGCTCGACCGTGACTCCTACAACAGCGGTGACTGGTTCAACCGGCTCGACTGGACCGGCGTCGACAACGGCTTCGGTCACGGGCTGCCGCCCGAGGCGCAGAACGCGGCGAAGTGGCCGTTGATGAAGGCGCTGCTGGCCAACCCGGCCCTCAAGCCGTCGGCGGCCGACGTGCAGACGGCCACTGCGATGAGCCAGGACCTGCTGCGGCTGCGCTTCAGCTCGCCGCTGTTCCGGCTCGGCTCGGCGGCGGCGATCGACGCGAAGGTGTCGTTCCCGGCATCCGGCACGAGCGATGCCCACCCCGGCGTCATCGTCATGCGCATCGACGACACGGTCGGTGCTGATGTCGACCCGACGCTGCGCGGCGTCGTGGTGGTCTTCAACGCCACCCCGCAGGCCGTCACGCAGAAGGTCACCGGAGTCTCGGGCCCGCTGACGCTCAGCCCCGTTCAGGCGAGCGGATCGGATGCCGTCGTCAAGACCTCGGCGTACGACGCGGCCACCTCGAGCTTGACGGTGCCGGCGCGCACCGTGGCCGTCTTCGTGCAGGGCAACTGAGGCGGTCCACGGTGGCGCCGGCGCCGGCGCCACCGTGGTGTCGGCGAACGGCTGACGACGGCTACGACGGGCGGCGGATCTCGGCGATCGTGCTGTGGCTGCTCATGCCGCCGTCGACCACGAGGGCCTGCCCGGTGATGTAGCGAGACTCCGGCGAGGCGAGGAAGAGCATGGCGTTCGCGAGGTCGTCGGGCTCCCCGATGAAGGGCAGGGCGTTGTGCCGGCGAATCCCCTCGATCATCTCGGCGGGGAGGTTGTTCTGCAGGGCCGGGGTCATCACGGCGCCCGGCACGAGCGCGTTGCAGCGGATCCGTTCGTGGCCGTACTGGGTGGCGACGTACTGGGTCAGACGCAGCACCGCCGCCTTGGCGGTGCCGTACGCGGTCTGGGTGAAGTCGCCCGAAAGTCCGCCGACCGAGGCGGTGTTGATGATCGAGCCCCCGCCGGCCTTGATGAGGTGGGGAATCGCGAGCCGGCAGCCCAGCACGGTGCTGCGCACGTTGAGGTTCATGGTGCGGTCGAACTCGTCGAGGTCGAGACCCACCACGTCGAGGTCCTTGCGGGGGTTGCTGCCACCGACGTGGTTGCACATGACATCGAGGCGACCGAAGGTGGTGACGGCGGTCTCGACGAGGGCGGCCAGCGAGGCCTCGTCGGTGACGTCGACCGCCACGCCGACCGCCCGACCGCCCGCGGCGGTGATCTGCGCCGCCGCGGCGGCCGCATCCGGTTCGGCCAGGTCGCCGATGACGACCGCGGCGCCCTCTGCAGCGAAGAGGTTCGCACTCGCCTGGCCGATCCCGCTCGCGCCGCCAGTGATGACCGCGACGTGTCCCTGCAACCGGTTCATGATGCTTCCTCCGTGTCGATGTCTGTTGGCTGGGCTCACCATGTCATCCGGCGCCGGTAGCCACCAGTTGACGCGGGTGGCTGCCCCACCGGGGCCGGGCGCAGCGAAGTACGTTGGACCCGTGACGACTTCCGCAGACATGACGTATCGGCAGCTCGGCGACAGCGGCCTCACGGTTTCGACGGTGGGTTTGGGTTGCAACAACTTCGGGCGGCGGCTCGACCAGGACGCCACGACGGCGGTCGTGCGTCAGGCGCTCGACTCGGGCGTGACGCTGTTCGACACCGCCGACATCTACGGCGTCGGGGCGAGCGAGGAGCTGCTCGGGGTCGCGCTCGGGTCGGAGCGCGAGAGCGTCGTGGTGGCAACCAAGTTCGGTATGGACATGCAGGGCAGCAACGGGCCCGACTGGGGGGTGCGGGGCTCACGGCGCTACATCCGCAAGGCCGTCGAGGCCAGCCTGCGTCGGCTCGGCACCGACTGGATCGACCTCTACCAGCTGCACCGGCCTGACCCGCTGACCCCGATCGAGGAGACGCTGGCGGCCCTGGCCGAGCTGGTCCGCGAGGGCAAGGTGCGCTACCTGGGCAGCAGCAACTTCACCGGGTGGCAGGTCGTCGACGCCGACTGGACGGCCCGCGCGGCCGGTACCGAGCGCTTCGTGTCGGCGCAGAACGAGTACTCCCTGCTCGAACGCGAGGTCGAGGAGGAGGTCGTGCCGGCGTGCGAGCACGTCGGGGTCGGCCTGCTGCCCTTCTTCCCGTTGGCCTCGGGGCTGCTGACCGGCAAGTACCGTGCGGGGGAGGCGGCCCCCGAAGGGACCCGGCTGGCCGGGCAGGACAGCCGCCTCGCCGACGCCGACTGGGACAGCATCGGCCGGCTCGAGGCCTACGCCGCTGAGCGCGGCATCCGCATGATCGACGTCGCCATCGGCGGCCTCGCGGCCCAGCCCGGGGTCGCGTCGGTCATCGCCGGAGCAACGAACGTCGAGCAGGTGGTCGACAACGTCGCGGCTGGTTCTTGGGAACCGACGGCCGACGACCTCGTGACCCTCGATGAGATCACCGCCCCCGCCGAGTAGCCCAGCGGTCCCTGTACGAAAGTGCCCACTCGACCACCAACCCCCGTCGAGTGGCCACTTTCGTACGGCCGGTCCATGTACGGAAGTGACCACTCGACCAACGACCCCCGTCGAGTGGCCAGTTTCGTACGGCCGGGCCATGTACGGAAGTGGCCACTCGACTGTGGGGGTGAGCTATCGGGCCTGTGGGGGGCGGCCCAGGTCGATCGGGTAGGCGAAGGTGTAGACGGCGATGCGTCGGGCAGACGGGTTGCCCTGCCCCACGCGTCGGTAGCGCGCGACGAGCTGCGCCATCTCGGCGCGCAGCTGCTCGAGGGCCTGCGCCGTGACGAGCACCGAGGCGTCACTCGAGCCGCAGGCGTCCTGCCACGGCACCGGCCAGGAAGCCGCATCGTCGAGCCAGCGGTCGTACTGCTCGCTGAAGTGGTGGGCGTAGTCACGCGTCAGCCAGCCGAGGGCGGTCTCGCTGTCGACGTCACCCTCCACGTCGCTCGGTTGCCACGACGAGCTGTCGGGGGTCGGCTCCCACAGTCGCCGCTTGCCCCGACCGTCGCCGGTGTCGCGCACCAGGCCCACCGACTCGAGCTTGCGCAGGTGGTAGCTGGTGGCTCCGGAGTTGGTGCCGAGCAGGTCGGCGAGGTCGGTGGCGGTCGCGCGGCCCAGGCCGCGCAGACTGGTCAGCAACCGTGAGCGGAGGGGATGCGCGAGCACCCGCAGGCGGTCCGCGGGCGTCGAACCAGACGTCGCAACCAGGTCGGATGTTGGGTGGCTGGGGTGATGTGGGCGGTTGGATACAGCCATAGTGTGCATAATACCTTTGCACAGTGCGTTTGCACAGTGCTTCAAAGGTGAGCGTTCCAGGTGGTGTTTCCGCAGTTCAGAGCCTGTTTGGGAGGGCTCCATCCTCGATTTGGGGCGGTGCACGCCGACCCGTAAACTTGGTGACTGTTGTGCCGAACCGGCCTGCGACGCCCTGACGGGCCACTCGCCAGCCACGCAAGCGGGGCTTCGCGACATCCGGGCCCAGCGGCATACAGAGACGCTGCACATACGAGGAACGAGAAGGCAGACTCCATGAAGACGTACACCCCCAAGCCGGGCGAGGTCACGCGCACGTGGCACGTCATCGACGCGAACGACGTCGTGCTCGGTCGCCTGGCCAGCCAGGCCGCCGTGCTGCTGCGCGGCAAGCACAAGCCGCAGTTCGCGCCGCACGTCGATGTCGGTGACTTCGTCATCATCATCAACGCCGACAAGGTCGTGCTCACCGGCGCCAAGGCCGAGAAGAAGCTGGCTTACAGCCACTCGGGCTTCCCGGGCGGGCTCAAGGCCACCTCCTACACCGAGCTGCTGGCCAAGAACCCCGAGAAGGCCGTCGAGAAGGCCATTCGCGGCATGCTCCCCAAGAACTCGCTCGCGCGGGCCCAGATCACCAAGCTCAAGGTCTACCGCGGCACCGAGCACCCCCACGCGGCGCAGCAGCCCGTGCCCTTCGAGATCACCCAGGTCGCGCAGTAGGCCCTCCGGCCCACTGCCCAGAAAGCGAAGAACACTGTGACTGACATTGCCAACGAGGCCGTGCTCGACACCGACGAGCCCGAGCTGACCGAATACACCTCCGAGTCCGACACGTCGGTCGCGGGCGAGGCCAAGCGTTCGCGCCAGGCCTCGACCCCCGGCGCGGCCACCGGCCGACGCAAGCAGGCCATCGCCCGCGTGCGCCTCGTGCCCGGCACCGGCGAGTGGAAGATCAACGGGCGCACCCTGGAGGGCTACTTCCCCAACAAGGTGCACCAGCAGATCGTCAACGAGCCCTTCACCCTGCTCGAGCTCGACGGTTCCTACGACGTGCTCGTGCGCGTGCACGGTGGCGGCCCCTCCGGCCAAGCCGGTGCGGTGCGCCTCGGCGTGGCCCGATCGCTCAACGGCATCGACGAGGAGCTGAACCGTCCCTCGCTCAAGAAGGCCGGCTTCCTCACCCGCGACCCGCGCGTGCCCGAGCGCAAGAAGGCCGGTCTCAAGAAGGCCCGCAAGGCCCCGCAGTACTCCAAGCGCTGATCCTGGCAAGCCAGGCTCACCGCTTGGCTCCAGTCGCGCTGATCCTGGCAAGCCGGGCTCACCGCTTGGCTCCAGTCGCGCTGATCCTGGCAAGCCAGGCTCACCGCTTGGCTCCAGTCGCGCTGAACCCGTCGCACGACGGGTAGGGATGCCGCTCAGTCGGCGCCCAGAGACGAAGGGCCTCGAGAGCGATCTCGGGGCCCTTTGCCTCTTCTGGAGTAGGTTCTCCTCGTCGGCTCTCGTTCACGGCCCCCACGACCTCCATGTGCCGGGCAGGCAGAAAGGCTCCATCTGTGGCTCGACTCTTCGGCACTGACGGCGTACGCGGACTGGCCAACCAGGACATCACCGCCGAGCTCGCGCTCGACCTCTCCGTTGCGGCGGCCCATGTTCTCGCCGAGGTGGGGGAGTTCAACGGGCATCGCCCGGTGGCCGTCGTGGGCCGCGACCCCCGGGCCTCGGGGGAGTTCCTGGCGGCTGCGACGGTCGCCGGCCTCGCGTCGGCCGGCGTCGACGTGCGCGACGCCGGGGTGCTGCCCACCCCTGCCATCGCCTTCCTCGTGGCAGAGCAGCGTGCCGACCTCGGCGCCATGCTCTCGGCATCACACAACCCGATGCCCGACAACGGCATCAAGTTCTTCGCCCGGGGCGGGCACAAGCTGGCCGACGACCTCGAAGACCGCATCGAGTCGCGCCTGCGCGACGACTGGGCCCGCCCGACCGGGAGCGCGGTGGGCCGCATCAGTCGCCTGGTCGACGGCGCCGACCGCTACGTCTCGCACCTGGTCTCGGTGCTTCCCAACCGGCTCGGCGGGCTGCACGTCGTCATCGATGCCGCCAACGGGGCCGCTTCGGTCGTCGCGCCCCGTGCTTTCGAAGAGGCCGGCGCGCGGGTGACCCTGATCGGCGCCGACCCCGACGGCAACAACATCAACGACAACTGTGGATCGACCCACATCGAAGGCCTGCAGCGCGCGGTCGTCGAGGCCGGCGCCGACTTCGGCATCGCGCTCGACGGCGACGCCGACCGCTGCCTCGCGGTCGACGCCGACGGCATCCTCGTCGACGGTGACCAGATCATGGCCATCCTTGCCCTGGCGCTGAAGGAGACCGGGCGGCTGCGAGGCGACACGCTGGTGGCCACCGTCATGTCCAACCTCGGTATGGTCCAGGCTCTCGACGCGGCCGGCATCCGGGTGCTTCAGACGGCCGTGGGCGACCGCTACGTGCTGGCCGGCATGAACGAGGGCGGTTTCACGCTCGGCGGTGAGCAGTCGGGCCACGTGGTCATGCTCGAGCACGGCACGACGGGTGATGGCACGCTGACCGGCCTCATGCTCGCCGCTCGGGTCGCTGCCACAGGTCGAACCCTGGCCGACCTCGCCGCCGTGATGACGCACTTCCCTCAGGTGCTCGTCAACGTCGCCGGCGTCGACAAGTCGCGGCTCGAGACCAGCGTCGTCGTCGCCGACGCCGTGCTGGTGGCCGAGAACGAGCTCGGCCGCAACGGGCGGGTGCTGCTGCGCAAGTCTGGCACCGAGGCGGTCGTGCGGGTCATGGTCGAGGCCGCCGACGAGGTGCAGGCCAAGGCGCTCGCGCACCGGCTGGTCGGTGTCGTGCAGGCCGAGCTCACTCTCTGACGCCTTCAGGACCCGGTGGTGCAGCCGCCCGACCCGTCTCGCGGTCCGCGCGCTGGCAGACTCAGGTCGTGAGCCACGCGAACCAGGTCCCGCTCCGTCGTCCCCTGGAGCCGCGCGACCCCCACGAAGCGCACCGGGTCGCCACCCCGCTCGAGCTCTTCTTCGACCTGATCTTCGTGGTGGCGATCTCGAGTGCGGCCGCCGCCTGGCACCACGGGCTCGTCGCCGGCCACTACAGCCAGGTCATCAGCTTCCTGATGGTCTTCTTTGCCATCTGGTGGGCGTGGATGAACTACACCTGGTTCGCCTCCGCCTACGAGCGCGACGACGTCGTCTACCGGCTGCTGACCTTCACCATCATGGTCGGCGCCCTGATGCTGGCGGCCGGCGTACCCGCCCTGTTCGACACCGGGCAGTCGGTGCTGCTCGTCGCCGGCTACGCCGTGATGCGCTTCGCCATGGTGGCGATGTGGCTGCGGGCGGCGGCGGGGCACCCCGAGCGGCGGCACACGGCGCTGCGCTACGCCGGCGGTATCGCCCTCGTTCAGCTGTTGTGGATCGGGCGGATCCTGGTTGATGGTTCGGGCTGGCTGATGGCGACGTTCTGGCTTCTTGTCGTTGCCGAGCTGCTCGTCCCGGTGGTCGCCGAGCGACACGGCGTGACGCCCTTCCACCCACACCACATCGCCGAGCGGTACGCACTGCTGACCATCATCACCCTCGGAGAGGTCATCCTGGCGTCGGTGCAGGCCGTGCAGGGAGCCCTCGCGCAGGGTCGTGAACGGGGGCTGCTGCTCGTCATCGTCGGTGGGGTGCTGATCGTGTTCTCGATGTGGTGGCTCTACTTCAAACGAGACCACGTTCCGCTCTTCGAGCGCTCGGTGCGCACCACCTTCACCGTGGGCTATGGCCACTACGCCATCTTCGCCTCGGTCGCCGCCACCGGTGCGGGCCTCGCGGCGGCCGTCGACGTCGTACAGGGCCACGGGCACACGACCCCTCGGGCCGTCGGGCTGGCCCTCGGCCTGTCGGTGGCCACCTACGTCGGAACGCTCACGACGATGCACGCGTCCGTCGGCCAGTACCCCGTCGAGACGCTCGGTGGGGTGATGGTGGCTGTCGCTGCGATCGTGATCGGGGCGGTCGGGATGCCGGTGGGGACGACCGTGTTTCTGCTCGGGATGCTGCTCGCGGCCGCAGTCGCGCACAGCGCCGTCACCTCGGGGCTCGCGACGTCCGGCGCGACGGAGGGCCTTGACGTCGCCGGGGTCGCCACCTCCCACGAGTGAGTCGGCGCGTCAACGTGTCGGGGCTGCCGTCAGGCGTTGACCGGCTCGAGCAGACCGGTGTCGACGTCATAGACGAAGCCGGCCACGAGGGTGGTGTGGGGGATGAGCGGATGGGAGCGCACCTTGGCGATGTCCTCCCGCAGCTTCTGCACCTGGTCGTCGACCACGCTGAAGCTCTGCCAGGACGCGTCGAGGCCGGACAGCTCAGTGATCTCCTCGCGCAGCTCGTTCTCGGTCTTCATGCCCATCGCGCACTTGGTGTGCGGGACGACGATTATGCGGTTGACGTTGAGCAGGTGCGTCGAGAGCACCAGCGCCTCAAGCGCCGCCGCCGTGATGCGCCCACCAGGGTTGCGGAAGATCTTGGCGTCGCCCGGCTCCAGCCCGAGGATCCCCAGTGGGTCGATGCGCGAGTCCATGCAGGTCACGATGGCGACACCCGACTTCGCGATGCCGTCGAAGCCGGCGAGGTGGAAGTTCTCGGCGTAGTGCCGGTTGTTGGCGAGCAGGTCCTCGAAGTCTGTCGGGTTCTCGATCTTGTCGGTCACATCAGTCCCTTCCGGGTGTCAGCGGGCGCGGAAATCCCCTCCCAGCGTAGTGAGTGCCGGGAGGGGATCTCGAAGGTGGTGCGTTGGTGGTTCAGCTCGCGGGGGAAGTCAGCCCTTGACGGCGCCCGAGGTCATCCCGCGCACCATGAAGCGTTGCAGACTGAAGAACACGATCATCGGGACGATGATCGAGATGAACGCCCCGGCGGTGAGCAGCTCCTGGCCCTGTCCTTGCGTACCCAGCAGCTTCTGCAGAGCGACGATGACCGTGACGTTCTCGCTGTTGAGGAACAGCTTGGCGATGAGCAGGTCGTTCCACACCCAGAGAAACTGCAGGGTGGCGAACGCGGCGATAGCCGGCATCGACATGGGGGCCACCAACCGCCAGAAGGTCTGGTAGTGGGAGCATCCGTCGATCTTGGCCGACTCGATGATGGTGCGAGGCAGGGTGCTCATGTAGTTGCGCAGCATGTAGATGCACAACGGCATCCCGAAGCCGGTGTGCAACAGCCAGACCGCCATGTACTGCCCAGAGATCCCCAGGCCGTTCGGGCCGAGGAAGTCCAGCATCGGCTGGAACGCGACCTGGATCGGCACCACCATGACGGCGATGATGAGCAGGAAGAACAGCTCCTTGAGGGGGAAGTTCATGAAGGTGAAGGCGTAGGCGGCGAACGCCGCGAACATGATCGGAATGATCGTGGCCGGAATGGCGATGACGATGCTGTTGAGGAAGGCTGCACCGAAGTCCTGCCCGTTCCAGACGCCTTCGTAGTTGCTGGTCGTCCAGCTCTGGCTGAAGGGGTTCAGCAGCGCAGTCCACCAGCCCGAGGTCGCGGCGTCGTCACGGCTGCGGAACGAGGTGACGAGCAGCCCGACCGTGGGGATCGTCCAGAGCAGGGCGAGCACGACCATGGTGACGATCGAAAACGGACTCCGGGGGCGGCCGTCCTTCATCAGTGAGCGGGCCATCAGCCTGCCTCCTCGTCCTTGAAGTGCTTGATCTGGAACCAGATGAGCGGGATGACGGCCACGAGCAGCACGACCACGATGGCGGTCGCCTGTCCGGCCTCGCTCGCCGCGAACAGCTTGTTGAAGAAGAGGTTGGCGATGACATCGCTGCCGTAGCTGCCGTTGGTCGTGACGTAGACGATGTCGAAGACCTTCAGCACCAGGATGAAGACGGTGACGAACACCGTGATCACCGTGCCTCTGATCTGGGGCACGATCACCTTCCAGAAGATCTGGAACTCGCCGGCCCCGTCGATGCGCGCCGCCTCGATGGTGTCTTCGGGCACGCCCTTGATGGCCGAGCTGAGCAGCACCATGCCGAAGCCGACCTGCAGCCAGATGAGGATGACCATGAGCAGGATCGAGTTGAGCTTGGCCGTCGAGATCGCGAGCCAGGTCTGGGGCTGGCCGCCGAGCCCGACGACGATGGCGTTGAGCAGACCGGTCTGCGCCTGGCCCGGGTTGTTGTAGGCGTAGATCAGGCCCCAGATCGCCGAGGCACCGACGAACGAGATCGCCATCGGCAGGAAGATCAGGCTCTTGGCCACCTTCTCGCCGGTGGCCGAGAGCTTGTCGGCCAGCACCGCGACCACGACACCGAGGCCCACCACGACGGCCGGCACGATGAGCAACCACAGCACGTTGTTGCCGATCGACGTCCAGAAGGCACTCTCACCGAAGATGGTGCGGTAGTTCTGCAGCCCGACGTAGGCCGTGCTGTCAGAGTTGGCGAACGAGTAGTTCACGGTCTGGAACGTCGGGTAGATCAGCATCAGCGTCACCAGGGCCAGGCCCGGCAGCACGAAGGCGTAGGGGATCAGCCCCTCCGACAGACGCCGGGGAAGACCCTCGACGAACATGTTTAGGAAGTAGAACAGGGCCGCGGCCCCACCGACGCCGCCGATGACGGCGAGCACCCCGATGACGATCTTGCTGCCGAACTTCTCGGGGTAGTAACCGAAGGCCAGGAACATGTTTCCCAGAGCCCACACGATCACGACCATGCCGATGATGCCGATGGCCACCTTGGCCGGGTTCATCCGCAGGTTGGCGTCAGGATCGTCGTCGCGCAGCTTCTGACGCGGAGCTGCCTCGCTGGTGGCCGTCGTCATGACTTCGGCCAGCTGGCTTCGATGTTGTCGGCCGTCTGCTGCGAGCTCTGGCCGTTCTCCCACTTGACCATCTCGGTCCAGAACGTGCCCGATCCGACGACCTTGGGCATCACGTCGGAACCGTCGAAGCGCAGCACATCGGCATCGTTGGCGATCTCGGCGATCTTCTTGGTCGTCTCGTTGGGGTAGTTGCTGGTATCGAAGGTCTTGTGGGGTGACAGCCAACCGCCCGCCTTGGCCCACGGTCCACCGAACTTGTCAGAGGTGATGAACTCCATCACCTTCTTGGCGTCGGGGTCGTTGCCGTTGAACAGGGCTGCGAGGTCACCGCCACCGACGATGGCTTGGCCCTTGTAGCCGCCCTCGAACTTCGGGAAGACGAAGATCCCCACCTCGTTGTCGAGGTCGGCCTGCACGTTCGCGGGGTAGAAGGTCGTCGCGAAGTTGCCCTGCCGGTGCAGGTAGCACTTCGGCGGGTTCGAGAACGCCGGCGTCATGGCGTCACCGAAGGCCGTGTTGAGAACACCCTTGGGGCCACCGAGCACCTGTTTGGGGTCCTTCATGATCTTGGCCACCTCGTCGAGGGCCTTGACGACCTTGGGGTCGTTGAACGGCATCCGGTGCGAGGTCCAGTCGTCATAGACGTCGGGGCCGTACATGCGGATCATGTACTCCTCGACCCAGTCGGTGCCCACCCAGCCGGTGGCCTGGTCGCTCTCCCAGCCGACGCACCATGGCGTCACGCCGTCGGCTTCGATCTTGTCGGCCACGTTCTTCTGCAGAGCCTGGATGCTCGGCTCGGTGGTCGAGTACCCCGCCTTCTCGTAGTCCTTCTTCGGGTACCAGACGATGCTCTTGACCGCGTTGCGCATCGGGGACCCGTAGACCCGGCCCTTGTAGCGCGCCGCGTCAAGGAAGCCGGGCAGCAGGGTGTTGTTGAGCTTGTCGTAGTCGAGGTAGCTGTCGATCGGCTGGAGCTTCTTCTGGGCCGCGAACTCGAGGATCCCTCCTGGTTGCGGAAAGAGCCCGATGTCAGGGGAGTCACCCGCGTTGACCTTCTGCTTGATGGTCGTGGTGAAGTCCTGGTCGGAGGTGTACTCGATCTTGATGCCGCTGGTCTTCTCGAACTCGGCCAGTGAGGCGTTGAAGAACTTTTCCTCGTCGCCTCCGAAGGCGCCCAGGATGGTTACCTTTTTGTCGTTGGGGGTGGAGCCGCTGCTGACGAAGCCGCCGCCGGCACCGCTACCCCCTTCCCCGCCTGCGCCTGCGTTCGGGTTCTGCAGGCAGCCGGACAGCAGGGCGGCCGTCGCGGCCACCGCGCCCCCGGCCATGAGAGCCCGTCTGGGAATGCCGGTCATGGGTTGCTCCTCGTCGTCGAGTCGTACGCGTAGATCGGTGACCGAAGTGTCTGTGGTCACCTCAGTCGCCTAATTCCTACCTGTTCGGCGAAGGCCGGTCCAGCGTGAAACTGGGTGGCGGATGTGAAGAAGCCGCAACGATGCTGATGAGTCCGGACGAATGTGGACAGGAGGACTCGAGCACGCACCCAAACGGGCTTACTCGATTCAGCCAGGCTCGAAGAACGCCACCAGCCGCTCGGTCGATCCTCACGCCTTGCCTCAGACGCACCTTCGGCGTCTGAGCCGGCGGCGCTCCGGTCCTCCCTCGCTAGCGCTCGGTCGATCCTCACGCCTTGCCTCAGACGCAATGCCCGTCTTTGCACTCGTGGTCGAACAGCGCCTTGGCGAGCACCGTCGTCATGTCGGCGGGGGTCAGGGCCGAGTAGTACTTCGAGGAAGTCATCCGTGAGATCTCGGTCAGTCCCTTCGAGTCGACGTCAGGCCCGATGCCGATCGTCGTGATCGCAACCGGTTTGGCGGGGTCGGCGTGCGCCCGCAGGTTCGCCTTCAGCTGCGTCAGGCTGATGCCGATGGAGTCCTGGTCGCGCCCGTCGGTGAGGATCACGACGGCGTTGAGTCGGCTGCTGTCGTAGCTCGCCTTCGCCTTCTGGTAGGCGGCCCAGATCGTGTCGTAGAGGCCGGTGCCGCCACCGACATCGTCGGCGAGGTGGGCGGCCGCGGCGGCGACCCTGGCCCGGTGCCTCGAGTCGGTCAACAGCCCGAACGGTACGACCTCCCGGTAGTCGACACCACCAGGCCCGATGCCGTCGGAGAAGATCCACACGCCCAGCCGCGTGCTCTTCGGCAGGGCCGCGAGGGCGATCCCGGCGGCTTGCTGCGTGAGGGCCACCCGGGTGGTGTTCCCGATCCGCTCCTTCATCGAGCCCGAGACGTCGAACACGGTGAGCAGCGAGAAGTCGATGGTGGCTGCCTGCCACGCGTCGGTGGCGGCCGCGATCTGGGCGCTGCTCGGGCCTGGCCCGAGGGTGATCTCACCAACACCGCCCGTCGGGGTCGCCATCGCGACCGGCCTGGTCGTCGAGCGGATGCCGTGGGCGGCGAACATCGAGGCGGCGGCGGTCCCCGTCAGGTACTGGCCGAGCTTCGCGATCGCCTGCGAGTGGGCCGGGTCGGTGGCGACATCGACCAGGGAGTATGCGAAAGATGGCGTGCCGCCTCTCGGGGTGACGGGCACCATCTGGTGGTTGGGCTCGGCCTGGTTGTGCTGGGCAAGGTCGGCTTCCGACACGGGGAAGGCCGACGCGTCGGCAGGCGACGAGTCGAACGCGTCGAACAGGGCCTGGGTCGACGGCGCGGTGATCTTGGCCAGGCGAGGGATGACCGCGCGGTCCTCACGCTCGTTCAGCTGGGGCAGCGCCGAGGCGATGGTGAGCATGCCGGCCGTGGTCGAGCGGGGATCGCTGATCCGGATCGGCCGGTCGGAGGCGAGCAGGTCCTGCCACGAGGGCGCTGCCTTGAAGGTGGCGGCCCGGGCCGGGTCCATCGCGACCACCAGCGCACTCTCGGCGAAAGGGGTGGCCTTGCTCGCGTTGATCTTGGCCGTGGCATTGACCCGGTCGACCCACGTCGACGAGTCGGCGACCCAGGCGTCGGGTCGGTTGGGCTGGCCCTTCCCGAGCCCGATCATCGACTCGATCGGGCTCCGGGCCTGCACGACGTAGGTGACACAGGGAGCGGCATCGGTGGTCTGAAAGGCGGATGCCGTCTGGCGCAGAGCCGTCACCAGGGCGGGCGGCACCCACACCGTCACCTGCGGGCGACTGGGGCAGTCTTTCGCGGGGCGAGCGGCAGCGCCTGTCACGGCGGCGGGCTGGGCCGACGTCGGCGCGCCACTGTTCCACCTGACCGCCACGGTGGTGGCGGCTGCGACGACGAGCAACGGCACGACCACCATGACCAGCCGGCGGTTGCGGCGTCGCGCGGCGAGCTTGACCTCGAGGGCTCGGCGGGTGGTGCGGCTTTCGGCGGGCGGCTGGTCAGAACCGCCGTTGCTCTTTTCGGGGTTGGGTTCGGTCACGAGAATCCTCATTTTCGGAGGCACGCGAACGGCGTCAGACCAGGATCCGCACTGTCACCACCGTTCAAGCGACAGCCGGCAGGGGCAGATGCGTAGAAGTTGCCTCGTCGCGGAAGGTTACGGCATTGCGCCCAGATCGGCACGGGTCGGGGCGTGAGCACCGGCCTGACCGACGGTGAGCGCCCCGGTCGCGAGAGCCCGCTCCACTGCGGGGCGCACATCGTCGAGGGTGACCGCTGTCAGTGCCGTGCGGGCGTCGGGTGAACCGAGCAGACCGGCATCCAGCAGCCCCGAGACGAGGCCCGCCATGAAGGAGTCGCCCGCCCCCACGGTGTCGACCACGTTGACGCGGGGCGCCGGGAACTCGCCCATCTCACCCGTGCGGCCGACCCGCACGGTGGTGCCGTCACCACCGCGCGTGACGAGCATCAGCGCGGGGCCGAGGGCGCACCAGCGCTGGAGCACGTCGGCGAGCTCTTCGCCGGGGCAGAGCCAGGCGACGTCTTCGTCGCTCAGCTTCACCACGTCGGACAGCGCCATGGCGGCCTCGATGGTGCGGCGGGCATCAACAGGGCGGCCCATCAGCGACGGACGGGCATTGGGGTCGTACGACACGGTCGACCGGGCCCGCGCCGTCAGGGCGGTGGCCCGCACCATGCCGGCTCCGGGCTCGAGCACGGCGCCGATACTGCCGATGTGCACGTGCCCGTACGTCTCGAGCTGGGGAACGGCTGCGAGCTGCCACTCGAGGTCGAACACGTACGTGGCTGCTCCGGTGGGGTCCAGGCGGGCGTGGGCGACGGACGTGAAGGGGGCGCCCTGCGAGCCCGGGGTGAGCCCGACACCCCGGGCCTGACAGATCTCGGCGATGCGCAGGCCGCGCTCGTCGGTGGCGAGCCAGGTCGCGAGGTCGACGTCGTGCTCGAGGGCGGCCAGGCCGAAGGCCACGTTGGCCGGGCTGCCCCCCACATGCTCCACCGTCTGGCCCGGTTCGGCCCTGCTGCTCGACGTCGCCGTCGTTCTGGTGACGGCGTCGATGAGCGCCTCGCCGATGACGAGGCTGCGGGGCCGAGCGTCAGGCCTGGCCGTCATCGTCCATCATGTCGGTGCTGCCGAACCAGCCGGGCCGGTCGAAGCGGTGCTCGCTCTCGATGGCGCGGATCGTGCCGCTGCGCGAGCGCATGACGAGCGAGTTGGTGCGCGCGGTGCGGGCGCCGTAGCGCACGCCACGCAACAGCTCGCCGTCGGTGATGCCGGTCGCGACGAAGAAGCAGTCGCCCGTGACGAGGTCGTCGGTCGAGAGCACCCGGTCGAGGTCGTGCCCGGCGTCGAGGGCCCGTTGGCGCTCCTCGTCGTCCTTCGGCCACAGCTTGCCCTGGATGACGCCGCCGGTGCACTTGATGGCGCACGCGGTGATGATGCCTTCTGGGGTGCCGCCGATGCCGAGCAGCAGGTCGACGCCGGTGTCTGGGCGGGCGGCCATCACCGCGCCGGCGACGTCGCCGTCGACGATGTAGCGGATGCGGGCCCCGGCCTCGATCACCTGCCGGGCCAGCTCTTCGTGGCGGGGGCGGTCGAGGATGACGACGGTGACATCGGCCGTGGTCTCCTTCTTGGCCTTGGCGACCCGGCGGATGTTCTCGGCGACGGGGAGGCGGATGTCGACGACGTCGGCGGCATCGGGCCCGGTGGCGAGCTTGTCCATGTAGAACACGGCTGACGGGTCGTACATCGCGCCGCGGTCGGCCACGGCCATCACCGAGACGGCGTTGTTCATGCCCTTCGCGGTGAGGGTGGTGCCGTCGATGGGGTCGACCGCCACGTCGACCTCGGGGCCGGTGCCGTCACCGACCTGCTCGCCGTTGTAGAGCATGGGGGCGTTGTCCTTCTCGCCCTCGCCGATGACGACCACGCCGCGCATGCTCACGGTCGAGATCATGGCTCGCATCGCCTCGACGGCGGCCCCGTCGGCGATGTTCTTCTCACCCCGGCCGACCCATCGGCCACCGGCCATCGCGGCCGCCTCGGTGACTCGGACCAGTTCGAGGGCGAGGTTGCGATCGGGCTTGCTCGGATTCTTCATGGGTCCTCCAACGGCGCTGTATGGGTGTCGGTCACCCTATCGCTGGGCGGGCGTTGGTTTGGACGCCGTCCACGCCTCGGGGGACGATGGATGTATGACACCCGAGCCGTCCGCCATCCCGACGCCAACGCCGGGTCCTGGTCTGGCGCCGTGGGGCGGCAGCGGACCGCCCGAACTCGCGAAGCCGGCTGCGGTGACGACGCCGGGTGCCGAGCGCACCGACGTGCCCGTCCGGGGCGACCTGCCCGAGTCCCTGCCGGGCTCGTCCGGCAGGAACGGAGACGAGCACGGCACTGTCGACGACGGGTCGTCAGCTCCGGCCGCGCCGCCTCGCAGCCGTTACTCCATGGGCAGCATGTCGAACATGCTTCGTTCGATGTTCGTCATCGGCCTGTTCGTGCTCGCCCTGGTGGCCGTCATCCCGCGCATCAGCGCGGTCGACCGGCCGGCGATCGACGCGGCCGGCAAGGCCAGCCAGACGGCATCCCTGACGACGTGGCCGATCGAGATGCCCACCGGTCTCGGCAAGGGCTGGGTGCCGACCGTCGCCACGTACGCCGCCGGCATCGACAAGGTGCCGACGTTCACCACGGTCTGGACCACCCCGAGCGGGGCCGATATCGCCTTCAAGCAGGCTGCCGGCGCGACCGGCCCCTGGCTCGCGCAGTCGGTCAACAACGGGACCCTCGCGGGTAGCGCCACCGTGGCGGGGCGCACGTTCGAACGCTACGACGACGCGGCCCGACAACAGCTCAGCTACGTGCTGCGGGGCACCGGCAAGACCGAGCCGACGCTCGTCGCCACCTCCACCGCCCCCGAGAGCGAGCTGAAGACCTTCGTCGCCGCGCTCGAGCAGGTCACCCCCGGCAACGGCTGAGCCCGGCGGGCTCGAGGGTCAGGGCCGGGATGCCGCTTCGCCGGCCCCGGGTGCCGTGGCCGCCTCGATCTCGGCCTGGGCCCCGTCGAGCCAGGTGGCGCAGTGGGCGGCCAGGGCCTCGCCTCGGCGCCAGAGGTGCATCGAGCTCTCGAGGGGCGCCTGGCCGGCCTCGAGCTGGGAGACGATGGAGACGAGCTCTTCGCGGGCGTCCTCGTAGCGCAGGCCAGCGATGTCGGGGAAGGCGACGCCGCCCTCGCCCTGGTCGACCGGTTCGGTCTGGGGCTGCGACGGGGACTCGGGCTGGGGCTCGGGACGCGACTCGGGCGCAGGCTCGGACATGGCGGCCACCCTACGACGCTGCCTGTCTCGGCGGTCGCTTCTTGCGCGGTCTGACGGCCGGGCCGGCCGTCGGGGTCCGGTCGGGAGCCGCGAGCTCGTCGGAGTGGTCAGTCTTGTCGGCGAGGGTCGTCACCGGACGCACCCCGAAGTCGCCACGCGCCACCCGCACGCGTAGCAGCTCGTCGGGCTCGACGTCGGCATGGTCCATCACGACGGTCCCGTTGCGGTGCTGCACCACGGCGTACCCCCGCTCCAGGGTCGACTGTGGTGAGAGTGCGGCCACCTGGCGGCGCAGATGCTCGACCTGGTCGGCGGCCCGGTGCAGTCGCGCCTCGACCCGCCCGGCGCCCCGACTGCGCAACCGGGCCAGCTCGTCGCGACGCACGTGGACGATCGCCGTGGGGTCGGCCATGACCGGGCGGGAGAGCAGGGCGCCCAGCCCACGACGCTCCGACTCCAACCGGCGGGCGACCGCACGCACCAAACGTTCATGGGCTTGGGTGACCGTGGCGACCTCGTGGGCCGCGTCGGGCACGACCCGCTTGCCGGCATCCGTCGGGGTCGAGGCGCGCCAGTCGGCCACGAGGTCGAGCAGCGGCTGGTCGACCTCGTGGCCGATCGCGCTGATGACAGGCGTGCGAGCCTGGGCCACGGCCCGAACCATCGCCTCGTTCGAGAACGGCAGCAGCTCTTCGAGCGCGCCCCCGCCGCGGGCGATGACGATGACGTCGACCCCGCGGTCGGCATCGAGCTCAGTGAGCGCCGCGATGACCTCGGTCACCGCCGCGCTGCCCTGCACCGCGACCTCCCGGATCTCGAACCGCACGGCGGGCCAGCGCCGCCGGGCGTTCTCGACGACGTCCCGCTCGGCCGCGGAGTTGCGCCCGGTGATGAGCCCGACCCGACCGGGCAGAAAGGGGAGCGGGCGCTTGCGGTCGGCGTCGAAGACCCCCTCGGCCGCGAGCAGCCGCTTGAGAATCTCGACCCGGGCGAGCAGGTCACCGATGCCCACGGGGCGGATCTGCCGGGCCTCGAGCTGCATCGTGCCGCGCTTGGTCCAGAACGCCGGCTTGGCCTGCACCACGACCCGGGCCCCCTGCGCGAGCGGGGTCGGCATCGCGTTGACCGCGTTCATCGGCACCGACACCGACAGCGACATGTCGACATCGGGGTCACGCAGGGTGAGGTAGGCCGTGCCGCCCCGCGGGCTGAACTGCACCACCTGGCCCTCGACCCACAGCTGGCTCATGCGGTCGACGTAGTCGGCGATCTTCAGGCTGAGCACCCGCACCGGCCAGGGTTGCTCCGGTGAGGTGTCGGCGGCCTTCTCGGGCAGCGGCTGGGGCAGGCTCACGGGAGTCACGATAGAGCGGTCGGATGCCGTTCACCGGCCGCCGCGGTGTCGCCCGGTGTCGTGTGGCCTGACATCCGGCCGTGCGCGATGCGCGATGCTCTCCCGATCGTGCGCGTGATCACCCCCACGTCGGGGAGAACATCGCGCATTCGGCCACGCGAGGTGGGGCACGTACGCTGGGAGGTATGACCGAGCCTGCCGTGACCTCGTCCGACACGCCGTCCTCCGTCTCCGGGAACGGCGCTGCGCCTACCAGGCGCACCAAGAAGGTGCTGCTTGCCGCACCGCGCGGATACTGCGCCGGGGTCGACCGTGCGGTCGTCACGGTCGAGAAGGCGCTCGAGCTCTACGGCGCCCCGGTCTACGTGCGCAAGCAGATCGTGCACAACAAGTTCGTCGTGCAGACCCTCGAGAAGCGCGGCGCGATCTTCGTCGACGAGACCGACGAGGTGCCCGAAGGTGCCACCGTCATCTTCTCGGCCCACGGGGTGGCCCCGGTCGTGCACGAGGAGGCGAGGGCCCGCAGCCTGAAGACGATCGACGCCACCTGCCCGCTCGTGACGAAGGTGCACCGCGAGGCCGTGCGCTTCGCCGACGACGACTTCGACATCCTGCTCATCGGCCACGAGGGTCACGAGGAGGTCGAGGGGACGGCCGGGGAGGCACCCGACCACGTGACGCTGGTCGACGGCCCCGACGACGTCGAGAACGTCACCGTGCGTGACCCCGAGAAGGTCGTCTGGCTCTCACAGACCACCCTGTCCGTCGACGAGACCATGCAGACCGTCGACCGTCTGAAGCAGAAGTTCCCGTTGCTGCAGGCCCCGCCGTCCGACGACATCTGCTACGCCACGCAGAATCGGCAGCTCGCGGTGAAGGCGATGGCGAAGGACACCGACCTGATGATCGTCGTGGGTTCGCGCAACTCCTCGAACTCGGTGCGCCTCGTCGAGGTCGCGCTCGAGCACGGCGCTCGGGCCGGTCATCTCGTCGACTTCGCCGACGAGATCGACGAGGCCTGGCTCGCGGGCGTGGCCACGGTCGGGTTGACCTCCGGGGCCAGCGTGCCCGAGGTGCTGGTGCGCGATGTGCTGGCCTGGCTGGCCGAGCGGGGCTACGGCGACGTCGAGGCGGTCATCGCCGCCGAGGAGTCGTTGCTCTTCTCGTTGCCCAACGAGATCCGGCGCGACCTCAAGGCGCGCGGCAAGCAGGCCGAGAAGGTGCGGCACGACGCCGCCTTCGAGAGCGCCGACTCCCGGCACTGACTCAGCGCGTCCCTGACTGGGCGCGCCGCTGGTTCATCGGGTCTCACGACCTCGATGTGACAGGTCGGCCCGGGGGAACGGGCGATGCGCTTGTCACCGGTGAGCACACGGCGCTGCAGTACCTCGGCGAGGGCCACGTAGGCCGCTTCGTAGAGCGTGAGGTTGCCGCGCAGCTGCCCACAACGCGACAGCAAGGCGGCGTGTGGCGCGCGCTGGACCGGCAGGGCAGCGAGGTCGGTCAAAGCCAGTACCGAACGTCGCTCGTCGAGACCGCCTTCGCCGTCTCCGCCACAGGACCGGGGCGACCTCGAGGTCGGCCGGCTCAGGTGCCGCCAGAGTCTCGCCGCGTGACCGTGCGCGGGCGTCAGCACCATCTGGCCCGTCGTCGGGTAGGGCGACGCCAGCACGCTTGGCGTCAACGACGAGCACGACCACCCGGTAGTCCATTGACAGCCTGCAAGGCAGGGCGGCTCAGCCGTTGGCGCTGTCGCGATGGTCGGCCGCCGGAGGTGTCGTGGACGCCTCGGCCTCGAGGTAGGCGTCGTCTCGCGACTGGCTCGTGTCGTGCAGGTCAAGGCCGCCGTCGTTGACCAGCTCGGTTGCACTGGGCGAGCGAGGTGATGTCTCGATCGGCTCGAGTCGTACCGGGGGCTCCGTGGCCAGGTGCAGGTCGTTCATCCGCCGAGCCGTGACGAGCACCCGAGACTCGAGCGTGCCGACGAACCGGTTGTACTGCTCGACCGACCGGCCCAGCGAGGCGCCCATCGAGGTGACGTGCCCGCCGAGGGTCGTCAGGCGGGAGTAGAGGTCTCGGCCGATGACGAGCAGCTCGCGTGCGCTCTGTTCGAGGGCGTCCTGCTGCCAGACGGCGCCCACGGTGCGCAGCACGGCGTACAGGCTGCCGGGCGACGCGAGCACGACCTTGCGTGACAGGGCGTGCTCGTAGAGACCGGGGTCGTCGGACAGGGCGGTGGCGAGGATCGCCTCGCCGGGCACGAAGCAGATCACCACCTCGGGCGAACGGGTGAAGGCCGACCAGTAGGCCTTCGCCGCCAACCCTTCGACATGCCGTCGCAGGGC
The DNA here is from genome assembly GCA_030452985.1 of Humibacillus sp. Lineage (GTDB taxonomy): Bacteria > Actinomycetota > Actinomycetes > Actinomycetales > Dermatophilaceae > DSM-29435. The sequence continues at coordinate 1,338 of JAKDLG010000053.1, read as the reverse complement.
GGTCGCGTGGGCGGCCAGCAGCTCGGCCCGTTCGAGATCGGAGACGGTCTCGCCGTGAGCCTGGAGGAAGTGCGACATCGGTGCCTTGCTGTCGACGACGACGTGCCGGCCGCCCGGAAGGTTGATAACGGCATCCGGCCGAACCGTGTCGCCGTGGGCGCTGACCGCGGTGACCTGCTCGTCGAAGTCGCAGCGGGGCAGCAGGCCCGACAGCTCGAGCACGCGCCGCAGCTGTACCTCGCCCCAGGCCCCGCGCACCGTCGAGGAGTTGAGGGCACTGGCCAGCGAGGCCGTCTCGCTGCGCAGCGACTCGGTCGAGCGGCCCACCGCCGAGAGCCGCTCGCCCAGCTCACCAAACTGGCGCACGCGGTCGCGTTCGAGCGACCCCACATGGGCCTCGACGCGTTCGATCGTGTCGCTCAACGGCGCCAGGAGCGAGACGGTCTCGGCCTCCCTGTCGCGCACGCCCTCAAGATCGGCGACGCGGGAGCGCAACACGTCGCGTTCGGCTTCGGATGCCGCCGTGCGAGCGACGAACGAACCGCGCACCCAGAGCGCGGCCAGGAGGGCGCCCAGTAGGAGGCCGACGGCGAGCCCGACCAGGAGGGGGAGAGCGTTCATGGGCTCACCGTCGCAGACGCCACCGACAGCCGGGGTGAGGCGAGGTGGTCAGGCGCGTCGTCAGTCGAGCTCGAAGTGCTGGTAGTCGGGGTCGGCCCAGCGCCCACCCCATGTGCCCTTCGCGGCGAGAACCGCTCGGGTGATCGTGGAGGACGACCGGATCATGCCCGGGTCGCCCAGCGAGCGGTCGATCCATCGCGCGCCGTTGGGCGGGTACCAGACGCCGTCGGCGGCGCGGTAGGGGTTGCGCCGGGTGTTGACGTCGATCGCCGTGCCGTAGGAGTGCGGTGACAGCTTCGCGGCGTCACCGGTGACCTGACGGCAGTTGAAGGCGGAGGTGTTGTCGGCCGTCATCATCCGCTCGTCGTCGCCGTCCCACACGTTGGGGTTGTCCATCCGGTTGATCCGAAAGCCTGCGTCGAAGGCCTGACGGAAGATGTCGACGACGGTTGCGGCGTGAGTGACCGCAACGATGAGCACCCCGGTGCGGACCTCCCCCGAGTAGCTGCGGTAGGTCATGGTGATCTTGCGCAGCCTGCTCGGCCCGACCGGGCAGCCGGGTCGGTAGGTGTGCTTCACGTCCTCGGCCGTCACGGCGCCCACCGACGCGGTGAATTCCGTGGGTGAGGTACTCGGCGGGCTCGTAGCGCGAGAGGTGCTCGTCGGGCTCGTAGCGGCAGAGGTGCCAGTGACAGTGGCGGTCCGGGTGGGGGATCT
>JAKDLG010000223.1 GCA_030452985.1 Humibacillus sp. | reverse complement strand
GGCGTGCCTCCTCAGCGACAAGGAACCACTCAGCGCATGTCCGTGACCGCAGTCTGCGAGTCCCTCCGCCTCGACGACCGGGTTCGTGCCGTGCTCGGCGCCCTCGACCGCCCTCTGGTCGACATCACCGTCGCGGGTGGGGCCCGCGCGCCCCTGGTGGCGACCCTCACCCAACACGGTGACGTCCGCCACCAGACTGACGGCACCACGCCCGTACCGGATGCCGCCCGCCCGCTCGTCGTCGTCACCGCCACGACCCGCGAGGCCGACGACTTCGCAGCAGCCCTCGGCTCGTTCCTGCCCCCGGAGACGATCGCCACCTTCCCCAGCTGGGAGACGCTGCCCCACGAACGCCTCAGCCCCCGCAGCGACACGGTCGGTCGGCGCCTGGCCGTGCTGCGAAGAGTGGCCCATCCCGAGCCCGAGGGCAGTGCCTACGGCCCGCTGAACGTGGTGGTGGTGCCGGTGCGAGCCCTGCTGCAGCCGATCGCCACCGGTCTCGCCGACCTGGTGCCCGTATCGCTGCGCGTCGGGCAGGAGCGCCCGCTCGAGGAGGTCGTCGACGCGTTGGCCGCCGCCGCCTACACGCGCACCGACTTGGTCGAGCGACGTGGTGAGTTCGCCGTGCGCGGTGGCTTGCTCGACGTGTTCCCGCCGACCGAGCAGCATCCGGTGCGCATCGAGTTCTGGGGCGACACGGTCGAGGAGATCCGTTGGTTCAAGGTGGCCGACCAGCGCAGCCTCGAGGTGTCCGAGCACGGGTTGTGGGCGCCGCCCTGTCGCGAGCTTCTCCTCACCGACAGTGTGCGCGCTCGGGCCCGGGCGCTCGGGCCGCAGCTTCCGGGCGTCGCCGACCTGCTCGAGAAGGTGGCCGAGGGGATCGCGGTCGAGGGGATGGAGTCGCTCGCGCCCGCGCTGGTCGACGGCATGGAGTCGATGCTCGACACGTTCCCGCGCGGCTCGATGGTGCTGCTCTCCGATCCCGAGCGCATCCGCACCCGCGCGCACGATCTGGTCGCCACGAGCGCCGAGTTCCTCGACGCGAGCTGGTCGAACGCGGCGGCTGGCAACGCCGTGCCGATCGACCTGCAGTCGGTGCTCGGCACCGCCTCCTACTGGGGCCTTGCCGACGTGCGCGCCCACGCCCTCGACACCGGTGCTCGGTGGTGGTCGCTCACGAGCTTCACCGCCGACAGTGACCTTGCTGAGCTGACCGGGCCGGACGCGGATGCCGTGCCCGCGTTGACGTTCGACCTGGGCACCGGCGACGTCGAGGCGTTCCGGGGCAACACCGAGGCAGCCGTCTCGGCCCTCTCGGGCTGGGCCCGAGACGGCTGGTCGGTGCTCGTGGTCGTCGACGGACCCGGCCTCGCCAGGCGTGTCACCGAGATCCTCGGCGAGAACGAGGTGCCGGTCACGATGGCCGAGGCCGAACCCGGCGCGCCGCTGGCGGCCGGCCTCGTGCACGTCACCACCGGGGCCCTGGGCCACGGCTTCCTGCTGCCCGCGCAGCGCCTCGCCGTCGTTGCCGAGAGCGACCTCACCGGTCAGCCGGGCGGGGGCACCACGACCAAGGACATGCGCCGGATGCCGTCGCGCCGCCGCAACCAGGTCGATCCCCTCTCGCTGCGGCCGGGCGACCATGTCGTACACGAGCAGCACGGCGTGGGTCGCTTCGTCGAGATGATGCAGCGCACGGTGCAGGGCGCGACCCGTGAGTACCTCGTCATCGAGTACGCCCCGAGCCGTCGGGGCCAGCCCGGCGACCGGCTCTTCGTGCCGACCGACCAGCTCGACCAGGTGACCAAGTACGTCGGTGGCGAAGACCCGGGCCTGAACAAGATGGGTGGCAGCGACTGGAGCAAGACCAAATCGCGAGCCAAGCGCTACGTCAAGCAGATCGCCGCCGACCTCATCCGTCTCTACAGCGCCCGGCAGGCCACGCAAGGTCATGCCTTCGGCCCCGACACCCCGTGGCAGCGCGAGCTCGAGGAGGCCTTCGCCTACGTCGAGACCCCCGACCAGCTGGTCAGCATCAACGAGGTCAAGGCCGACATGGAGAAGCAGGTGCCGATGGACCGGCTCATCTGCGGCGACGTCGGCTACGGCAAGACCGAGATCGCGGTGCGGGCTGCCTTCAAGGCGATCCAGGACGGTAAGCAGGTAGCCGTGCTCGTGCCGACCACCCTGCTGGTCAGCCAGCACCAGCAGACCTTCACCGAGCGCTACGCGCAGTTCCCGGTCAAGGTCGTCTCGCTCTCGCGCTTCCAGAGCGACAAGGAGGCGAAGGAGGTGCTCGCCGGTCTGGCCGACGGGTCGGTCGACCTCGTCATCGGCACCCACCGGTTGCTGGCCAAAGAGGTGACGTTCAAGGATCTCGGCCTCGTCGTCATCGACGAGGAGCAGCGCTTCGGCGTCGAGCACAAGGAGCTGCTCAAGACGATGCGCACGGCGGTCGATGTGCTCTCGATGTCGGCGACCCCCATCCCGCGCACCCTCGAGATGGCCGTGACCGGCATCCGTGAGATGTCGACTCTCGCCACGCCGCCCGAGGAGCGTCACCCCGTGCTCACCTTCGTCGGGGCCTACGACGAGAAGCAGATCACGGCGGCGATCCGTCGCGAGCTGCTGCGCGAGGGTCAGGTGTTCTTCGTGCACAACAAGGTACGCAGCATCGACAAGGCAGCGGCGCGGCTGCGCGAGCTCGTGCCGGAAGCCCGCATCGCCACGGCGCATGGCCAGATGGGCGAGCACCAGCTCGAGGCCGTCGTCGGCGACTTCTGGGAGAAGCGCTACGACGTGCTCGTGTGCACCACCATCATCGAGACCGGCCTCGACATCAGCAACGCCAACACTCTCATCGTCGAGCGCTCCGACATGTTCGGCCTGAGCCAGCTGCACCAGCTGCGAGGACGGGTCGGCCGAGGCCGCGAACGGGCCTACTCCTATTTCCTCTACCCGCCCGAGAAGCCGATGACCGAGACCGCCCACGACCGGTTGCGCACCATCGCGAGCAACACCGAGCTCGGCTCGGGCATGGCCGTGGCCATGAAGGACCTCGAGATCCGTGGGGCGGGCAACCTGCTCGGCGGCGAGCAGTCGGGTCACATCGCCGGCGTCGGCTTCGACCTCTACATTCGTCTCATCGGTGAGGCGGTCGCTGACTTCCGGGGCGAGACCACCGACGTGCCGGCCGAGATCAAGATCGAGCTGCCGGTCGATGCCCACCTGCCGCACGACTACGTGCCGGGGGAGCGGCTTCGCCTCGAGGCCTACCGCAAGTTCGCGACCGTCGAGACCTTCGAGGCCGTCGACGAGATCGAGGCCGAGCTGCGCGACCGTTACGGCGCGCCGCCCGAGCCCGTACACAACCTGCTCGAGGTCGCAAGGCTGCGGGTCGTCGCACGTCAGGCCAAGATCGGCGACGTCGGTGCCCAGGGGAAGGTCGTGCGGTTCGGGCCGGTCAAGGACCTGCGCGAGAGCCAGCAGCTTCGGCTGCTGCGTCTCTACCCGGGCACCATCGTCAAGGAGGCCCTCGGCACCTTGCTCGTGCCGATGCCGATGACGGCCAGGGTCGGCGGCAAACCGCTGCGCGACGTTGAGGTGCTGGCCTGGGCTCGGCAGTTGATCACCGCGGTGCTGCTCGACGACATCGCCGCCGCGCATGCGGTGTCAGCGACATCGGTGGCCGCCCCGTAGGATGACACCGCACCCGCCCGAGGAGGAACAGCAGTGAAGGCTTCGTCAGCTCTGTCAGCTCTACCGGTGAGGCGTCTCGCCGCCACCGCGGCGCTCGGACTCGCAGCGTCGACTCTGCTCGGCGGCTGCGGCTTCGAGACCCGCCAACAGGCGGCCGCTGTGGTCAACGGACACGTCATCGACGAGGCCGACGTGCAGGCGACCGCGAACCAGCTCAAAGCGGCGAAGTTCAACACCGATCAGAGCATCGTGGTCACGGGGCTCATCGCGGCCCCGTTGCTCGACGGCGCTCTGGCCAGCACGGGGGGTTTCCAGCCTGACGCCGCTTACGCGTCGGCGATCGCCGCGATCCCGAACCCCACCGACACGACGAAGCAGTTCGTCTTCGCGGCCACCGTATTGCAACAGCAACAGATGCCCCCCGGTGTCGAGGCGAAGTACGAGAAGGCGGTCAAGAGCGCCGATGTGTCGGTCAATCCGAAGTTCGGTACCTTCACCACCACCGCCGGCCCGGTGTTCTTCGCCCTCAGCCCGGCCAGCCCGTCGTGGATCAAGCCCGCGGATGCTGCGAGCCCCGCAGCGACCACCCCGGCCGCCCCGTAGCAGCTCGGCTCTCGCCCAGCGACCACGCAGTGACAGCCCGCCTCGTCATCCTCGTCACCTCGCCGCGCACCGCACCCGGGCTGCTCACCCGTGATGCCTGGCTTGCGGTCGGTGACGCGGATGCCGTGTGGGGCGTCGTCGAGGAGCCCCAGAGCCAGGCCCTGTTCGAGGCCGGTGTCGTCGTCGAGCCCCACGACCGGAGCGACCCCGCCGGGCTGGCCCGCGACCTCGTCTCGGCCACCGCCACCGCCACTGCTGACATCGTGTGGGTCGGCTCGTCCGACGGAGATCCCGGCCTCAGCGAAGCGATCGCCGTAGAGGTCACTCGGCTGCCGGAACCGCCCGAGGTCGAGCTGCTCGTCGGCTCGTTCGACGTTCCCGGGTCGCGGCTGCTCGACGTGGTCGCGGTCATGGACCGGCTGCGCTCACCCGGCGGCTGCCCGTGGGACGCCGAGCAGACCGCGCAGAGCCTCGTGCCGTACCTGCTCGAGGAGACCCACGAGGCGATCGAGGCCATCGAGTCGGGGGATCACGACCATCTGCGGGAGGAGCTCGGCGACCTGTTGCTGCAGGTCGCCTTCCAGTCGCGGGTTGCGCAAGAGCATGAGAGCGAACCGTTCGGCATCGACGAGGTCGCCGGCGGTCTCGTCGAGAAGCTGGTGCGCCGGCATCCGCACGTCTTCGCCGGCGTCGAGGCAGCCGATGCTGCGGCGGTGGAGGTGAACTGGGACAGCATCAAGGCGCAGGAGAAACCGCACCGCACCCAGCCGCTCGACGGGGTGCCACCGTCGTTGCCGGCGCTCGCCCGCGCGCAGAAGGTTGTCAGCCGTCTCGAAAAGGCCGGTCGGGTCGACCTCCTTGACGCCTTGGCCTCAAGCGAGGGGGTGGGCGGCGAACTGTTGCGGGTCGTGAGACAGGCCAGGTCAGCGGGCTTCGACGCCGAAGGCGAGCTGCGCCGCCTGCTGCGCCGGCTCGAGCAAGCAGCATCCGACTCCCCAGCCTGAAACGTCGAAAGAAACGTCGAGAGGGCAGTTCGTGCTCCACCGTCGAGAGGGCAGTTCGTGCTCCGTTCCAGAGGTCCCTGAACTGCGGGACTCAGCACGAACTGCCCTCTCGACGTTCCGGTGGAGCACGAACTGCCCTCTCGACGGTAAAAGAAGGGGCAGGCTCAGTACGCGCCGCTCGAGCCGACCACGGCGCGGGCCGTGCGCATCATGATGCTGAGGTCCTGCATCATCGACCAGTTGTCGACGTAGTAGAGGTCGAGGCGCACCGTGTCGTCCCACGACAGGTCGCTGCGGCCGGAGACCTGCCACAGGCCGGTCAGCCCGGGCCGTACGTGCAGTCGGCGCTGGACGTCAGGGTTGTAGCGGCGCACCTCAGCGGGCAGAGCGGGGCGCGGCCCCACCAGGCTCATGTCGCCCCTCAACACGTTGATGAACTGCGGGATCTCGTCGATGGAGAACCGACGGATGATGTGGCCGACCTTCGTGATGCGGGGGTCGTGCTGAGCCTTGAAGAGCACCCCCTCGGCATTCGCGTTGAGGTGCGAGACGCTCGCGAGCTTGCTCTCGGCATTGACCACCATGCTGCGGAACTTGAGGCACTCGAAGAACTGACCGTCGCGCCCGACCCTGGTCTGACGGAACAGCACCGGCCCACCGTCGCCGAACTTGATGGCCAGGGCGAAGACGAGCAACACCGGCGACGCCAGCAGCAGTGCCACCGAGGCGCCGACGATGTCGAACAGGCGCTTGGACGTGCGGGAGGCGCCGAGGCTCTGCGGTTCTTCCACGTGCACCAGGGGCAGGCCGCCGACCGGCCGCATGGTCATCCGGCCCGAGGAGATGTCGCTGAGGCTGGGCACCACCGCCATCTGCACGTGCCGGCCCTCAAGGTCCCAGGCGATCCGGCGAAAGTCGGTGGCCGAGGGGAAGGCGCCCTCGGTGAACACCACGAGGTCGGCCTTGAGGTCCAGCACTGCTGCCGAGGTGGCTGTGGTGTTGCCCACCACTGCCACACCGCCAGCGGTGACGGGGAGATGAGCGTGGTCGGGGACCAGGGCGCCGACGATGTCATAGCCGAGCCAGGCCTCCCGCCCGAGCACGGTCGCGACGTCGTCGACGTGCGACGCGCCACCCGAGAGCAGCACCCGGGTGGTGAGCCGGCCGCGTCGGTGGGCCTGGTGCACCAGCCGCCGGGCTGCGAAGCGCCACAGCAGCAGGCTGGGCACGCCGATGGCGAACAACAGCACGAAGAAGCCGCGCGAGAGGTTGAACTGGGTGAGGTAGCTCGAGATGCCGATGATGCCGGCGGTCACGCCGGAGCCGAAGATCACCTTGGTGTACTCGGTGGTGCCCACGCCCAGGTGGGTGCGGGCGTAGGCCCCGCTGGCCACCAGCACGAGCATCCACAGGGAAACCATGTAACCACCCACGGACTGTGCGACGTCGCCGATCCCGCTCGGCTCGAAGGCGAGTTGCTCCCGGCCGAAGCTGGCGATGACCGTGGCCGCGATGACGATCGCCAGGTCACCTCCGGCGATGCCGAGCTGCACGGCCCGCAATGATCTCGAACGCTGGGTGAGCGGCTGGTTGACCGGCCGCGCACCGATGTCGAGCAAGACTGATTCACGCATGGCTTGACCCATGGTCGAACCCCCACCCCCCGGCGAGCTGAATTGATGTTCCTTCGTCACCCCCTGTGACGTTCACGAGTATGCCCGTTGTCATCGCGCTTGTGGCCAGAATGCATTTTTCATTCAAAATGGGCGCGTACATGCCGCTCGGGTGAGTGGCGTGCCGGTGCATCCCGACCCAGGCTGGGAGCCGTCACGGTTTACCCGTCCCCCTGGAGGGTCGCTCACCCGAGTGAGCCGTCGGGCGGGCTACGCTCATCCCGAACGGCCAAGGTGCGCAGTCGGCACGCACCCAGGCCCCCAACAGCACGTACGCAAGGAGAGCCCGTGGCCAGCATTGAAGAGATCGGCGCCCGTGAGATCCTCGACTCCAGGGGCAACCCCACCGTCGAGGTCGAGCTGCGTCTCGACGACGGCACCTTCGCGAGGGCCGCTGTGC
>JAKDLG010000222.1 GCA_030452985.1 Humibacillus sp. | reverse complement strand
CAGGAGTCCTCGACGAACCCGGTTGGCTGGCCGTAGAGGACGCGACACCTCACCCGGGCGATGACAAGAATGCCGGGCGCCTCATCCAAACTACGTAATTTCGGAGCGCTGGAAGCATGCACAGGTGCAGTGGCCTAAGGGGGTAAACCTGGAAATGTGGTGGCGTTAGTGGCGCGCAATGGTGTTTGCGCAGGTCATAGCCGGTTTTCCGCGCGCCACCACGGTGGCGCGCGCGGTGGCGCGCAACCAGGGCAGAATCCGTGTTTATGCAGGTCAGACCGTGTTTCCTTGCGCGCCACCAAGAAGTGGCGTTTGGAGCCCAGGGCTTGGCAAGCCACAAATCCGGTGTACTCCCGAGCCCTGAGCAGCGCCGCCGCCGCTGTAGGTTGTCGCGCATCATGTCTCGCTGCCATTAACTTGTCCGTTGCTTGTCGCAGTGCCACTAACTTGTCGTGCGACTGTGAGAGCTCTTGGAACCAGACGTGCCCTTCTTGGCGGCGCGAGAGGTCATGCCGGCCGCGCGCGACGAAGTCGCAGCGACCACGGCGCCGTAGTGGACTGGCCCCCCGAACGACGTTTGCCGGATGGCCGCGTCCAGCACGCGCCGATACTTCGACTACGGGATGATCTGACCGTGAAGCCGACGCTCCGAAGCCCGGACCGCGCAGTGGGCTGCCCTCTCGCCACCGACCTCGTGCAGGAGCCCCCGGTCCAACTTGAGGGTCGGCTCCTGTGAAAAACACCAGACGCGCCCGTAGGACCGCCCACGGCACCCGCCCCGACGCCTGCACAGTCGGAGGAGTTCGCTCGAACCAACAACCGCCTGACGGTCCGTGACTACCTGCCACGAACATCCCACGACGGCTCCGCCGCCGCAGGCAAGTGCGAGTGGAGCTCACACGCCCTCGATGCTGGTACCTATGGCACCTCAGCTGGAGAACCAGTCATCCGGCAGCAAGGGGACCTATGGCCCGCCGCCTGATCTGTTCGTTCGGTCTCCGTGGGCGGCGGCAGGCCTAGGCGCTCAAGTCCTGCACTTGTTCCTGCGCGCCCAATGGCGTTACGCGGGCTGGACAACGAAGCTCATCACCGCCCTCGTGGCTCCCTTCGCGTACCTCGTCTGGTTGGTGCTGTTCACGCTCGCTTACGTCGTCATGGGTGCGCTACCCAACGTCATGGTCTTCCGCGAGACCCTGACGCGCGACGGCCGCCAGGTTTTCGCGTCCGGCCTGCTTCGACGCCGCGGCTCGAGCACCAACTGGGGGGTCAGTAGCCTCTTCATCAACCCCCAGGGCAAGGGCACCATCAAGGCCATCGGTAAGGAGTCACGGTTGCTCCGCTGGGCCGATGAGCAACAGGTCGTGCTGCACTGCCAGGCCGTCAACGAGCGTGTCGTCGACACCTACGCACTCATCGGCTTCGTGCGCGACGCTCCGGGGTCGACGCGCATGACACGAGCACCGGACACGTGTAGAGGAGACCGCCTCGCCGTCGAAGCCGCCGGCGGCCAGCCCGACGCCACCCTGCCCGCTCCGCCACCACGCCCAGCTCGGTCCGGCAGATAGGACGCGTCTATGAGTAGCACCGTGGCACACGACGACTCCCAGTCCACCCAAGGTTCCCTACTCAGGGGTGACAGTCGTCGACAAGACGTGGCCCTCGTCGGCAAGGGTGAAGGACCGTCATGACGGGCCAACCCAGCGGGTCCGGAGCCAGAGGAAGCCGAGGCTGGGCATGGTGGCCTCGAGTGCGGGCACGGACGCCGAGGGGTCTTCTAGGCATCTCCGCGTTGACTGTCCTCCTCTTGGCTGTGATCTTCGGGCTCTCGCGCTGCTGACCGACCTGGTACTGCACGTCTCACCGTGGGGATGGATCCCTGCGGACAAGGACGCCCGGGCGACCTTCGTCGACCTGATCAAGGTCTCCCTCGCCGTTGCCGGTGGCCTAGGTGCGGCCGTCGCCCTGGTAGTGGCCTACCGCCGCCAGAGGCACCTCGAGGTCGACGATGCCGGCAAACGCTCACGGTACGTCGGCGCCGCCCAGCAGCTCGGCGACCCCGAGGCGGCGGTCCGCATGGCCGGCGCCTACGCCATGGCGCATCTCGCCGACGAATGGCCCGAGCAACGGCAGCAGTGTCGGGTATGGGGGCCTTGGTGCGTCGTTCTGATAAGTGCGTCGACGTACTCTGCGCCTACCTGCGCCTACCGTGGGTGGTCGATCGATCCGACCAGTGTCGAATCGACATCGTTCACGATCCAACGGGTCTATCCGACCGGAGAACGCGGGCAGCACACCGAGACACGGGTCTACAGCGGCAGATCCGGCGAACGCGAGGTCCGGCGCACCCTGACCCGGATCATCACCGACCACCTTGGGCCCACCTCGGCCGTCTCGTGGGCCGAACTACGCCTCGACCTCACCGGCGCCACACTCGTCGACGCAACCTTCACCGCAGCTCACATCGGCAAGGGATCCACGATGACCCGTGCTCACTTTGTGGGCACTACATCCTTTCGCAAGGCAGCGTTCTCTCTGGGCGTCGTCTTCGACGGGGCGGTGTTCTCCGGGTACGCCGAATTCGGTGCGGCGAGGTTCTCCGGGGACGTCGACTTCGACCGCGCGAGGTTCTCCGGGGACGCCGAGTTCAGTGCGGCGAGGTTCTCTGGGGACGCCGAGTTCAGTGCGGCGTTCTCCGGGTACGCCAGCTTTAATGGAGCAAGGTTCTCGGAGGACGCCGGCTTCGAGGGGGCGGTGTTCTTCGAGCATGCCGAGTTCGGTGCGGCGAGGTTCTCCGGGGGCGCCGAGTTCTACCATGCGAACTTCCACAGGTCCGCCAGCTTCGCCAGGGCGAAGTTCTCTGGAGGATCAGGGTGGATAGGTGCTCGACTGCCAAGTCGCAAGGTGTTCGAGGAGTGCGCTCAGCCACCTGCATCTGAGGCTTTGGACGAAGCCGGCTATGACGACGAGCCGGACCCGAGCGGGTGAAGTCCGGCTCGGGTCCGAGGGTCGCAGCCGAGGTCGACGGCGTTGACGGCGTAGGCGACCTAGCGGCGGATCGCCTACGAGGGGTGAGCGTCGTTGTATGCCTGCTGCACGCTGGCCGCGATCCGTCCGCGGTCTGACACCGGGTGGCCGTTGCTGGCTGCCCATTCGCGTATTGCTGCTAGTCGTTCGCTGTGCTGACGGGTGCTGCTCGTTGAGGTTGTGTTCCGCCGGGTAGTGGGTCGGTTGTGAGCTCGTCGCGCCTTGTCCGCCCATTCCTGTAAGGCTGCGCGGAGCTTGCGGGCGTTGCGCTCGGCGAGGTCGATTTCGTAGTCGACACCGTCCAACGCGAATCGCACGGTTTCGTCTGCGGTTTTACCGTCGAGGTCGTCGATGAGGGTGATCTGTGTGCGCTGCGCCATTGTGGGATCTCCAACTGCTGTTGCTCGAAAGGGTTCTCGGGGGGCGAAACGGTATCGGTTGCGCTCACGATCCAGGTAGGGCCTGCTACCCGTCGGAGCGGTGCGAGTCCTATGACTGGTAGGGGTTGGGAGTCATCGTTCGACGATCGCCTGAATTTCACTGATCGCGACGTTCACGGTCGAGGTGGTCGTTATGGCTTCGCTACCAACGAAGTCGCCGGAGAAGGTGATTGCCCACGACGCCGTCGCGGTCAGCGGGTAGCGCCCGCCCGGCTGCTTGAGGCTGTTCCGGGTGTACTTGTAGCCACAGGTCGGGGACGACGTGAACCCGAACAACAGGTCGTACCGTGTGCCCGGCCCGTCACAGGTCACGCGCTGGCCATCGCCCATGTCCCACGTGACCCCGGCCGCGACCGCCGTGACGGTGACACTGACTCCGCCCTCAGTGGCGGTCTGCCTAGTCGGCTTGAACATCCCCGGGTCGGTCCAGAGCCACACCGGCACCCCGACCGCGCCCTTACAGTCAGCACGGGTGCACGGGGCCGAGCCGATCGTCGGCTTCGGGATTGTCAACTGCGCCCGAGCGATCGCAGCCACCTGCGCCGGGCTCGGTGGTGGGGGTGCAGCGGGCGCAGCAGGCGCCGCCGGTGCTCCCGGCCGCGCGGGAACGACGTTCCTCATGAACGGGACACCCCCCGCAGCAGCCGCGCCAACGGGAGTCCCTACCTGCCCCCCCGGACAGAAGACAACTCCGGTCTCCCCACCGCAGTTCTGAAGCATGGCCACTACCTGCTCGTCCGGGGTCAGCGGCCGGGACGGTCGCGACGGCCCCGACCCGGAGGCCGCTGGGGCTACGGCACCGACAGCCTGCCCTCCCGACACTGGTGGCGTGGCCGGGCGCGGCGGCGGCTGATGCCCCGTGCCTTTGGCCTCGCCACTACAGACCGTCTTACCGTTCCCGTCGATCCAGCAGTTGCCCGTGTTGCCGTCGGCCGTTGCCGACCCGGCCGCACCTACTGCTGCTGTCGTGGCGATGAGTGCCCCGGTCAGCGCTCGCCTCAACATGACGCCTTCTTCGCATTGTTGGGGTAGAGGATCGTGCTGGACCGCCACGACTTCCCGTTGTCGATGGTCTCCAGCGAGACAAAGCGCAGCTGCGGCAGCGTCTCCACCGGGGCGGGGGCTCCGGTGGAGGTGATCGTCACGTCCTTGTCGTTCAGCAGAAACCGCAAGTCGGTGACGGCGCATATCTGGAACGTGACGGTCTGGTTTTCGATGTATCGGTAGGGCTTCATCCAACGAATGGTCTGCACGTACTTGCCCGCGCCACCCTTCTGCTTCTGCGGGAACGTCTTGAACTGCCTGGTCAGAACGTCGATCAGGGCCGGGGTCGCTAGCCGGCTGTCGAGTTTCTTGGGGTCAAACCCGGCCGCAGCGGCCTGGCCAAAGTTGACCACCCACTTGCGGTAGACCGCTTCGGCGGCGGCGTACGCCTTGGCCTCTGCCGGCGTGGGTGGGCTACTGGTTGCGGGCGGCGTGCTCGTCGAGGAGGTCGTGCCACTGGTCGAGGGCGGCGTGCTCGTCGAGGTGGTGGTGCTGGTCGGGGGCTTGACGTTGGTCGCCGATGGGCCTGGTTCAGCCGCCGACGGGTTGCATCCGGCGGCGATGACCGTGACGAGTGCCGCTCCCGCGAGTGCGGCGAGTCGGGGTCGTGTGGTGGTCATGGGGCTCCTCATGCGTGGGCGTGGTGTCTGTTGGGACGTTCGGCGTTGATCTGGTTGATGAGGTGCTCGGTGTCGGGGTCGAGGTCGCAGCCGAGTCCGGCGGTGTAGGTGGTGTAGGCGCGAATGATCTGGGTGACGGTGTCGGGGTCGCGCATCTGGTGGGCGGCGCGGAGGGTGTCTCGCCAGAGCGCTTCTTCACCGCGGGCGGTGTCGAGGCCTTTACCGGCGGCCCAGAGCGCGGCCCGGGGTTTCCCGGTTTGGATGTACCTGGTGGCGAGCTCGTGGGCGACGTCGGCGATGGCGGAGATGAGCTCGTTCTCGTGGCTGACGTAGCCGATGCTTGCGTCGTCGCCGAGCTGGGCGTTGGTCAGTGGGATCCCGTAGACGAGGTGGAGGGCGTCTGCGAGGTTCTGGGTGCTGGCTTGGCTGATGTCAGGCCCGATGAGCTGTTGGAAGAGGCGCCAGTCGACGGGTAGGTCCTCGGCGAGGCGGTAACCGCCGTTGGCGGTGTGCCGGGCGAGGTAGTCGTGGCCATCGGGTGCGGTCCCGATCCACTTGCGGGCCATGGTGATGGCGGGAGCGCGCAGCTTGGTACCGACGCTGATGGTCGGCCAGACGGCCTGGTCGAGCTCGGGGTGGTGCCCACCGGGGGCGAGGGCCATGTGGGCGAGGATCTTCAAGGACCTGGCGGGGGCCTGGGGTTCCTGCCCGCCCGGGTTGTCGATCCGGACGGGCCCAAGGAGGCGCAGGACGGGCCCGGTGGCGGGCAGGGTGGTGACGGCGGTGGGGATGGTGTCGATGAGGTGGGTCAGGTCGTGTTCGGGGTCGATGATGGCTTCGAGCTCGTCGGTGTCCGGGCCGCGACGGTCCGGGTCGAGCGCGATCGCCCGTTTCTGTTCGAGGTCGCCCTGACGGTTGGCGTCTGCTGCGGTGGTGTCTTCGAGGTGGTCCGGTAGTGCGTCGGGGACCTGCTCGATGGGGGTCTCGTCGGCGATGGTCCCCGCCCAGTCAGGCCCATCGTGGTGCGGTTCGTCGGCGGCCCGGAACCCGTCGAGAATCTGGTTGAGGGTGGCCTGGTCGAGCCGTTGCGGGGTCAGGGGGATCTGCTGGGGGGCGAGCTCGGCCTGGTCGGGAGCGGTGACGTGCAGCTGCCACTCCCCTAGCGGGGCGCCTTGGGTGACGGCGGCGATGGAGGTGCGTGGTGAGGTGTGCAGGATGTCGCGGACGAGCTCGCGCTGGTCTGCGGTGGGCGGCTCGGCAGTGATGATCAGGTGGGGGGTCCAGGTGTCGGCGTCCATCCCACCGGCGCGGGCCTGCTGGGGGGTGCCGACCCCGGCGGCGCGCATCTCGTCGGCGTTGGTGTGGGCGGTGTGCTCGAGGGAGGCGAGGATCTGCGTGAGGTCCTCGACGTAGGTGACGTTGCCGGCGCCGAGGGCGTCGGCGAGTTCGGGGAGGACACCGACGAGGGTGATGGTGGCGGCATCGGCCCACTGGGATGCGATCAGCTCGAGCGCGATCGCGGCGAGCACGGGGCGGGTGTGCTCGGCCGCGCCGGTGATGGCCAGGGTGCGGAGCTCTTCGAGGTTGAGCAGCAGATGGGCGTCGTCCTCGTCGTGGCCGATGGTCACGAGCGTCGGGTACGGGGCGGGGGTGAGCGCCGCGGTGGTTTCATCGAGTAGCTGCCCGGCGGCGGTGGCCCGGGTCAGGGTCCAGACGCCCAGGTCTTCTTCGGCGGCGAACGGTGCGGGGAGGCGGCTGGTGTGGTCGGTGAGGTAGAGCTCGATGGCGGTGGTGGTGATGCGGGCGGCGCGCAGGCCGGGGATGGGCATGCCGGCGGTGACGGCGTTGTGGGCCATGGTGCGAAGGGCGAGGTCGACGTCGTGGACGGTGAGGGGGTCTGCGGTGGCGCGGATGTGCGCTTCGGTGATCGCGGCCTGCCCGGTGGGCAGGTTGATGCGTTGCCCGGGGCGCCGGGTGCGGGTCTGACGTTGTCTGCGCAGCCCGAGGAGGGCGAGGACGCCGGCGGCGGCAATGGACCCGAGCCCGGTGACGGTGCGGAACACCGCGGTGCTGTCACCCTCGCTGGCGACGGACTGGTCGACGCTCTGGGGGGGTGCCGGTTGGGGCTGGGGTGTCGGCGCGATGACACTGCCAGCCCCAACCGGTGCGCGCCCGGTCAGGGGATCGGGCGCGGCCGACGGCGAGGCTGGGGCGGCTGCCGTCGACGGTGTGGGGGCGGAGGATGTGGTGGCCTGGCGGGCGCTGGTGGAGGCGTCGCTGCCGGTGGCCGGCTGCGCGATCCGCGGTGTCGCCGTCTCGGG
>JAKDLG010000052.1 GCA_030452985.1 Humibacillus sp. | reverse complement strand
CTCGAGCCACTCGTTGGTCTCGGGGTCGAAGCCCTCGGGGTACTTGTAGTTGCCCGCCTCGTCGTACTCCGCGGCCATGCCGTACAGCGTCGGGTCGAACTCGGAGCCTGCGACGGCCTGGTCGTTGGCCTGCTTGAGCGACAGCGAGATGCGCCGGCGCTCGAGGTCGATGTCGATGACCTTCACGAAGATCTCGTCGCCGACGTTGACGACCTGCTCGGGCAGCTCGACGTGACGCTCGGCCAGCTCGGAGATGTGCACCAGGCCCTCGATGCCGTCCTCGACGCGCACGAACGCACCGAAGGGGACGAGCTTGGTGACCTTGCCGGGCACAACCTGGCCGATGGCGTGGGTGCGCGCGAAGTGCTGCCACGGGTCTTCCTGCGTCGCCTTGAGCGAGAGGGAGACACGCTCGCGGTCCATGTCGACGTCGAGAACCTCGACGGTGACCTCGGTGCCGACCTCGACCACCTCGGACGGGTGGTCGATGTGCTTCCACGACAGCTCGGAGACGTGAACGAGACCGTCGACGCCGCCCAGGTCGACGAAGGCGCCGAAGTTGACGATGGAGGACACGACGCCCGAACGGACCTGCCCCTTCTGGAGCTCCTTGAGGAAGGTGGTGCGCACCTCGGACTGCGTCTGCTCGAGCCAGGCCCGGCGCGACAGGACCACGTTGTTGCGGTTCTTGTCGAGCTCGATGATCTTGGCCTCGATCTCCTTGCCGACGTACGGCTGGAGGTCGCGGACGCGACGCATCTCGACGAGGGAGGCGGGGAGGAAGCCACGCAGGCCGATGTCGAGGATGAGTCCACCCTTGACGACCTCGATGACGGTGCCGGTGACGACGCCATCCTCTTCCTTGACCTTCTCGATCGTGCCCCAGGCGCGCTCGTACTGAGCTCGCTTCTTGGACAGGATCAGGCGGCCTTCCTTGTCCTCCTTCTGGAGAACCAGGGCCTCGACCTCGTCGCCGACCTTGACGATCTCGCCGGGGTCGACGTCGTGCTTGATCGACAGCTCGCGCGAGGGGATGACGCCCTCGGTCTTGTAGCCGATGTCGAGCAGGACCTCGTCGCGGTCGACCTTGACGATCACGCCCTCGACGATGTCGCCGTCATTGAAATCCTTGATGGTCGCGTCGATCGCGGCGAGGATCTCTTCTTCGGTGCCGATGTCGTTGATAGCGACCTCAGGCGCGGTCTTTTCGACCGTGTAGGCAGTCATGTAGTAGGAACTCCGATTGTGGACAGTCATAATGGAAGCGCGGGTTCGGTGGGCACCAGGCCCGACCTACCGGCATCCGCTGGATGGTGCGGCGTAGCCGGATACCCGGGTCAACCACGGATGGTGCGCACACACGTGCGCCTGGTGATCTTAACCGCGGCGTCAGCACGGGGTCAAAGAGGGGGTCGGATGCCGTGAGCACCCTTCCTGAGTCCACCCGCCGCTCCGCCGCGGCGGGCGAGACGGCCTGCGCCAACCGCGCCTGGTGGGACGCCGAGGCCGACGCCTACTACCTCGAGCACGGCGCCTTCCTCGGCGACACCGACTTCGTCTGGTGCCCGGAGCGCCTGCGGGAGTCGGCGGCCGGCCTGCTCGGCGAACCGAGCGACCAGCGGGTGCTCGAGATCGGGGCCGGCTCGGGGCAGTGCTCCCGATGGCTGGCCGCCCAGGGGTCGACAGTGGTGGCCACCGACCTCTCGGCCGGCATGGTGAGCACCGGGGTCGAGGTGAACGACCACGTGCCGGAGGCGAGCCGGGTGCCGTTCGTGCAGTGCGACGGCCGGGTGCTGCCCTTCGCCGACGCCTCGTTCGACACGGTGTTCACGGCCTACGGCGTGGTGCCGTTCGTCGCCGACTCCGACGTGGTGCTGAGGGAGGCGGCGCGGGTGCTGCGGCCCGGCGGCCGGTTCGTGTTCGCCACCACCCATCCGATGCGGTGGGCCTTCCCCGACGACCCCGGGCCGAACGGACTCACGGTGTACCAGTCGTACTTCGACCGCACCCCCTACGTCGAGCAGGACGAGGGCGGACGCACCACCTACGTCGAGCACCACCGCACGATCGGCGACCGGGTGCGTGAGATCCGCGCGGCCGGGTTGGTGCTCGACGACCTGGTGGAGCCCGAGTGGCCGGACGACCACGACCAGGACTGGGGTGGCTGGTCACCCCTGCGTGGTCGCCTTTTTCCCGGCACTGCCATCTTCGTGTGCCGCAAACCCGACTGACCCTGCAACACACCGAGAAATCGTCAACCTCTGGTGGCTACACCACGCTGAGTTGACTGCTTCTCGGTGAGTTGCGGGATCGGGCGGGTTGCCGGATCAGGGTGGGTTGTGGATTCAGGCGTGGCCGGCGTGCTCATGGTCGGCATGTCCGCTCGACTCGAACTGGATGGTCGAGTGCTCGACGTCGAAGTCCTGGTCGATGCACCGTTGCAGCTGGTCGAGCATCTCCCCGAGGTGCCCGTCGTGGAAGCAGCTGTCGTCGACGACGACGTGGGCAGTGAGCACCGGCAGACCCGTCGCCACCTGACTGGCGTGCAGGTCATGCACGTCGTGCACGTGCGGCACAGCCAGCAGGTGCTGGCGCACCAGGTCGAGGTCCAGACCCTTGGGGGTGGCCTCCATGAGCACGTCGACCGACTCGCGCAGCAGAGAGATGGTGCGCGGAACGATCAGCACTCCGATCACCAGCGAGGCGACCGCGTCGGCTCGGAGCCAGCCGGTCAGCGCGATGACCGCCGCCGAGACCAGCACCGCCACCGAACCCAGGGCGTCGTTGACGACCTCGAGAAACGCGGCACGCATGTTGAGGTTGTCACCGCGCCCTCCGGCGAGCACGAACAGGCCGACGATGTTGCCGATGAGCCCGACCACCCCGAAGACGACCATGACACCAGGCAGCACGTCGGGCGGGTCGAGGAGACGTCGCACACCCTCGATCAGGATGAAGATGCCGACGGCGAGCAGCACGGCGGCCTGGGCCGCCGCCCCCAGCACCTCGGCGCGACGATACCCCCACGTGCGCTGCGCCGTCGCCGGTCGCCGCGACAGCACCGCCGCGACCAGCCCCAGAGTGAGCCCGGCGACGTCGGTGAGCATGTGACCGGCATCGGCCAGCAGGGCCAGGCTGCCGGAGACCAGCGCGCCGATCACCTCGACGACGAGCACGACCACCGTGATGCCCAGCACCGCGGCGAGGCGCCCCCGGTGGTCGGCCAGCTCGCCGGCTCCGTGGGAATGTGCGTGCGCGGCAGCCATCAGCAGCCGCCTCTGTCAGGGTCGTGACGGGCCGATTCCGTCGGCTCACAGCAGCCGTCTTCACAGCTCGGCGGGTCGATGTCGTCGACGCATCCGTCGTCTGCGCTCGCAGCTGGGGCACAGCTGCAGCCTTCGCCGCGCCAGGCCGCGACCCCTTCGCGGACGGCCACGGCCGCGATGACCAACCCGGCGAGCGGGTCGGCCCAGTGCCAGCCGAAGAGGGCGTTGGCCAGCAGCCCGAGGAGCAGCACGGCCGAGAGGTAGGTGCAGAGCAGGGTCTGCTTGGAGTCCGCCACGACACTGCCCGAAGCCAGCTCTCGGCCGGTGCGCCGTTGCGCCCACGAAAGTAACGGCATGATCACCAACGAGGCGATCGCGATCGCGACACCGAGGCTGGAGTGGCCCGCCTCGTCACCGCCGACGAGGGATCGCACCGACTCGAACGTCACATAGCCGCCCAGCGCGAAGAACGAGATCGCGATGTAGCGCAGCGCCTGCTTCTCGCGCGTCTCAGGCATGGCGTGACGAAACTGCCAGAGGATGACGAGGCCGCTGCCGACCTCGACGAGGGAGTCGAGCCCGAACCCGACCAGGGCGACGGACGACGCGGCCGCGCCGGCGGCGACCGCGACGACGGCCTCCAGAACGTTGTAGGCCACCGAGGCGCCGGCCAGCTGCTGGGCGCGCCGGCCGAGCTGCCGGCGACGTTCGGGCGTGGGGGTCGCGGCCTGGCCGGCGCGCGCGAGGGAGGCGTTGCTCACCGGGTCACCGCCGTTCCGTAGCGAGGGCAGAGCGCGACCGCATCCCCTGTCAGTCCGAGTAGGCGCTCCGCCGCCGCGAGCAGGTCGAGCGTCGCCTCCGGATGGGCCAGGGCATAGACCGAGGCGCGGCCCTGGGCGCGGACCGTGACGATGCCGCAGTCGAGCAGGCAGGCCAGGTGCTTGCTCACGGTGGACTGGGCGAGGCCCAGGTGTCGGGTGAGGTCGACCACCCGGTGCTCGCCCAACGCCAGGTGCTGCACGATCGTCAGGCGCGACCGGTCGCTGAACCCGTTGAACAGGCAAGCCGCCACGGCCAGCGCAGCAGGCCCCGCGTCGGCAGACTGATCGCTGATCATAACTGGCATCGTCATGCATCGATCATAGGGCGACCCGAGCTCGATGCCAACCCACTCCCGATAGACGAGTGAGCGGGGTCGGTGCCGAGGGGTCGTTCGTGTCGTCAGTGGGCGGCGTCGTGCCAGGAACGCCCCACGCCCACGCTGACGTCGAGCGGCACGTCCATCGGTGCCGCCGATCCCATCTGCTCGCGCACGATGGCCTCGACCTGCTCGCGCTCCCCTGCAGCGATCTCGAGCACGAGCTCGTCGTGCACCTGCAGCAGCACGCGAGAACGAGCCTGCGCCTCGACGAGCGCCCGGTCGACCCCGATCATGGCGACCTTCATGATGTCGGCGGCCGACCCCTGGATGGGAGCGTTGAGCGCCATCCGCTCGGCCATGTCGCGACGTTGCCGGTTGTCGGAAGTGAGGTCAGGCAGGTACCGACGGCGCCCGAACATGGTCGCGGTGTACCCGGTGCCCCGGGCTTCGGCGACGACGTCGTGCAGGTACTCACTGACGCCGCCGAACCGCTGGAAGTAGCCGTCCATGAGCGCCCGGGCCTCCTCGGTCGTGATCGTCAGCTGCTTCGAAAGCCCGAATGCCGACAGGCCGTAGGCCAGGCCGTACGACATCGCCTTCACCTTCGAGCGCATCTCGGACGTGACCCCGTCGGGCTCGACCCCGAACACCTGCGACCCCACGAACTTGTGGAGGTCCTCGCCCGTGCGGAACGCCGTGATGAGGCCTTCGTCGCCCGACAGGTGGGCCATGACGCGCATCTCTATCTGCGAGTAGTCGGCCGACATCAGCGACTCGAACCCGTCACCGACGACGAACAGCTCGCGGATGCGGCGCCCTTCCTCGGTGCGGATGGGCACGTTCTGCAGGTTGGGGTCGGTCGAGCTGAGCCGACCCGTGGCCGCGATCGTCTGCAGGTAGGTGGTGTGGATGCGGCCGTCGTCGGCCACCGACTTCTGCAGACCCTCGACCGTCACGCGCAGTCGGGCAGAGTCGCGGTGACGCAGCAGCGCCTCGAGGAACGGGTGCTCAGTCTTGGTGTAGAGGTCGGCCAGGGCGTCGGCGTCGGTGGTCCAGCCGGTCTTGGTCTTCTTGGTCTTCGGCATGCCGAGGGTCTCGAAGAGCACGACCTGCAGCTGCTTGGGCGAACCGAGGTTGATCTGCTCGCCGCCGATGGCGTCGTACGCGTCGGCCTGGGCCGTCGCGACCTTGGCCGCGAAGTCCTTCTCGAGCTCGTCGAGACCGCTGTCGTCGACGGCGATGCCGGTGCGTTCCATGCGAGCGAGCACGTCGATGAGCGGCAGCTCGACGTCGGCGAGCAGTTCGGCACCCCCGGTGGCGGCCACCTGCTCGTCGAGGGCCACGGCCAGGTCGCGCACGGCCGTCGCTCGCACCATCTCGTACTCGGCGGCCTTCTCGTCGGCGTCACCGTCGAGGTCGAGCATGCCCTGCCCCGAGTCGTCGGTGGCGACCAGCTCGCGCTGAAGGTTGCGCAGCACGAGGTCATCGAGGTGGTAGGTGCGGTTGTCGGGCTTGACGAGGTAGGCGGCCAGCTGGGTGTCACTGGTCAACCCACTCAGCGTCCACCCCCGCGAGGCGAGGGCCTGCATCGGCCCCTTCGCGTCGTGCATCGCCTTGGGCCGCTCGGGGTCGGCGAGCCACTCCCCCACCGACGCCTCCCCCTCGGGTGTCAGGGTGGTCAGGTCGACCCAGGCGGCCGACCCGTCGGCCGCGGCGATCGCGAGGCCGGTCGCGTCACCGGTGCCCCGGGCCCAGGTGCCGATCAGCGACACTCCCGCCCGTTCGCCCGGCACGAGGTGCGCGCCGACCCAGGCAGGGACGGCATCCGGGCTCACGACCTCGCCGTCGAGGTCGAAGCCCTGGTCGGCCTCGGGCGCGGCGGCCTCCACCGACTCGAACAGGCGGTCGCGCAGCACGCGGAACTCGAGCCCGTCGAAGACGGTGTGCACGTCGTCGCGGCTCCACTGCGACCGCTCGAGCTCGGGCACGGTGAGGCCGACCGGGGTGTCCTTGACCAGCTGGTTGAGGCGGCGGTTGCGCAGCACGTTGTCGAGGTGCTCGCGCAGCGACTCGCCGGCCTTGCCCTTGATCTGGCCGATCCCGGCGACGATGCCGTCGAGGTCACCGAACTGGTTGATCCACTTGGCCGCCGTCTTCGGCCCGACGCCGGGAACGCCCGGCAGGTTGTCAGAGGTCTCGCCGACCATGGCCGCGAGGTCGCTGTAGCGGTTTGGCGGCACGCCGTACTTCTCCTCGATGGCGGCCGGGGTCATGCGCCACACCTCGGAC
The DNA here is from genome assembly GCA_030452985.1 of Humibacillus sp. Lineage (GTDB taxonomy): Bacteria > Actinomycetota > Actinomycetes > Actinomycetales > Dermatophilaceae > DSM-29435. Next base: position 22,682 of record JAKDLG010000052.1, on the reverse strand, counting down.
ACGCCGCGCACCGGGTAGAGCACCGTGACCTTCTCGGAGACCAGCTGGAAGGTGTCGCGGTCGCCCGAACAGATCAGCACGTCGAGGCCCTGCGCCTCGGCCTCCGTGGCGAACGTGGCGATGATGTCGTCGGCCTCGTAGCCGGGCAGCTCGACATACTTGATGCGCAGGGCGTCGAGCACCTCGTGCATGAGCGAGACCTGGCCCTGGAACTCGTCGGGCGACTTGGCCCGGCCCGCCTTGTACTCAGCGTAGACCTCGGTGCGAAAGGTCTGTCGCGAGAGGTCGAAGGCCACGACGACGTGCGACGGCTCCTCGTCTCGGAGCATGTTGATCAGCATCGAGGTGAACCCGTAGACCGCGTTCGTGTGCTGGCCGGTGGTGGTCGAGAAGTTCTCGACGGGCAGCGCGAAGAAGGCGCGGTAGGCCAGCGAGTGTCCGTCGAGGATCAGTAGTCGGCTCACATCCGGCAGCCTAGTGTCCGCCGCCGACGCCACGAACTGCCCTCTCGACGGTGGGGGATGCCGTCCCGTCGGAGTGTGGCCGCCGACGGTAGGCACCCTTCGGCATACGATCGCGAGATGACTGGGACCAGTACCTCTGACGTGGACACGATCAACGCCGACATGAGCGGCACGCTGCTGGGTCGGATGGGCATCGTGATGACCGAGGCCACCCCGGAGCGCCTGGTCGCCACCATGCCGGTCGAGGGCAACACCCAGCCCTACGGCCTGCTCCACGGTGGAGCCAGTGTCGTGCTCGCCGAGACCCTCGGCTCCCTCGGCGCCCAGATGTATGCCGGGCCCGGTCGCGTCGCCGTCGGGCTCGACATCAACGCCACCCACCACCGAGCCGCCCGGTCAGGACTGGTCACCGGTACCGCCACCGTGCTGAGCGCCGGCCGCACCCTCGTCAGCTACGACGTCGTGGTCAGTGACGATGCCGGCCGACGCATCTGCACGTCGCGGATCACCTGCCTGCTGCGCGATGCCGCTCCGGGGGCATGACGAGTGGCGGAACCCCGCCAGATCGCCCCGGCAGCTGGCTGCCTGAGAACCGCTCAGCCGGCGATCTGCGGGGGCTGGGTCGGGTGCGGCCGCGAGCCGGCCCGACCGGCAGACCGGGCCGCCCGGGCCGCCTTGGTGCGCACGTCACGTCGACGCTGGAGCACTTGGTCGAGCGAGTACCGCTGCCCGCGTGACTCCCCCGCCAGCTTGCGTTGCAAGGTCGCCGTCGAGGTCACCCGACGCACCGTCTCGGGCGCGAAGCCCAGACGCGCGAAGAAGCGGTTGGCTTCGCGGTTCTGCGCCGGCACGGCGCTGGCCAGGTGCTCGGCGCCCCGACGGTCGGCGTGCCGCCCGGCGGCAGCCAGCAGAGCCTTGCCGACCCCGGTGCGCCTCAGCTCGGGGTGCACGAAGAGCATGTCGATCGAGACGCACGGCGAGTTGACGAGCAGGCTGCGGGTGGAGTCGGCCAGCACGACGTAACCGGCAGCGCGATCGTCGATGAAGGCGATGAACGCGCAGATGTCTTCTCGCTGCAGCGCGGTACGCAGCGTGCCGTCCAGGGCGAGCCGCTGGGCCGCCTCGGGGGTGGTGCCCGCCTCGATGCGGTGGGTGATCCACAGCTCGATGAACTGGGAGTGTAGGTCGACATCGACCTGTCGCACCGAGATCACTGTTCGACCCATTGTCCCTCCACGTTGTATGGCCCCGAGGTCACCCGCTCGACACTACGGGTAACCGAGGGGTAGCGGAACCCGTTCGGCCATTGTGTACACGGCGTCGCAAGACCGTTCGCCGGCACGCCCGGATCGCGCCTCGATCGTAGGCCGTCAGGCTGTGACGCGACTGCCCAGGTTTGGCCGGGTACGTCGCTCGCGTGGGCGGTTACGCGCAGGTAGAGGTCACGTCGATGGTGCTGCCGCTGATCGCCAGCGCACGCCGTCACGCGACCGGCTCAGACGTCGCCGCCGAGGTAGGCCGCCTTGACGGCAGGGTCGGCGGCCAGCGCCATCCCGGTACCTTCCCGCACGATCTCGCCCGTCTCGAGGATGTAGGCGCGGTGGCTGCGCTTGAGCGCCTGGGCAGCATTCTGCTCGACGAGCAGAACGGTGGTGCCCTGGCTGTTGATCTCGGTGACGATGTCGAAGATCTGCTTGATGAGCTTGGGCGCCAACCCCATCGACGGCTCGTCGAGCAGCAGCAGCTTCGGCTTGGCCATCAGCGCCCGGCCCATGGCGAGCATCTGCTGCTCCCCACCGGACATCGAGCCGGCCGCCTGGTTGGTGCGCTCCTTGAGCCGAGGGAAGAGCTCGAAGACGCGGTCGAGGTCATCCTTGACGGCCTTGCTCTTGCGGTCTGCGCGAGCGTAGGTGCCCATCTCGAGGTTCTCCATCACCGACATCCCGATGAAGCAGCCCCGACCCTCGGGCGACTGCGAGATACCCAGCACCGGCCGCTCGTGCGACGGCATGTGTGTGATGTCTTCACCGTTGAAGGTCACCGTGCCGGCCCGCACCGGGCGCAGCCCCGAGATGGTCTTCATCGTCGTCGTCTTGCCGGCGCCGTTGGCCCCGATCAGCGTGACGATCTCACCCTCCTCGACCGTGAAGCTGATGTCGCGGATCGCTTCGATGCGCCCGTAGTTGACGCACAGTCCCTTGACCTCAAGAAGCATCTTCTTCGTCCACTCCCAGGTAGGCGGCGATGACCGCCGGGTTGTCACGGATCTCCGCGGGGGCGCCCTCGGCGATCTTGCGGCCGAACTCGAGCACGACGATACGGTCGGTCACGCCCATCACCAGCCTCATGTCGTGCTCGATGAGCAGCACGGTGTAGCCCTGGTCACGAATGCTGCGAATCAGCTCCATCAGCCGGAGCTTCTCGGCCGGGTTGAAGCCGGCCGCCGGCTCGTCGAGGCAGAGCAGCGACGGGTTCGTGGCCAGGGCGCGGGCGATCTCGAGACGCCGCTGGTCGCCGTAGGCGAGGTTGCGGGAGAGCTCGTTGGCCTTGTCCTCGAGGCCCATGAACCTCAGCAGGTCGAAGGCCCGCCGGTAGCCGGTGTTCTCCTCGTGGCGGTGCTTGGGCAGCCGGAACATGGCCGAGATGACGCCGGTGCTGTGGTGGGCATCGACCCCGACCATGACGTTCTCGAGGGCGGTCATGTTGGCGAACAGGCGGATGTTCTGGAAGGTGCGCGCGATCCCGAGCTTGGTGATCGCGAACTTCTTGCGCCGTCCCAGCGCCGCGCCGAGGAAGCGGATGCCGCCGGACGTCGGTTGGTAGACCCCGGTCATGACGTTGAAGCAGGTCGTCTTCCCCGCCCCGTTCGGGCCGATGAGCCCGAGGATCTCACCCTTGCGGATGTCGAAGCTCACGCCGTCGAGGGCCACCACGCCGCCGAAACGCAACGTCACGTCGTCGACCTCGAGCAGCTTCTCGCCCTCGGGGACGGTGGAGCCACCGAGGTCGAGCGGGGTGATGTCGACCTCAGTGTGGATCACGCTGTCGGTTTCAGCTTCCGACTGCTTCATCGTCGGCTCAGGCATCGGGCAACCCTTCCTCGATGTGCTCTTCACGTTCATCCGCGCGTCTGACTCGGCGGGCCCGTCGTGGCGGCAGGATCCCCTGTGGTCGGAAGATCGCCAGGAGCATCAGCGCGAGACCGAAGACGAGCACCCGGAACTCGGCGAACTCGCGGAACCGCTCGGGGAAGTAGCCGACCACGATCGCGCCGACGATCACCCCCCAGCGGTTGCCCGCGCCGCCGACGACGACCGCGGCGAGGAACAGGATCGAGAGCAGCAGGATGAAGTTGTCGGGCGAGATGAAGCCGGCCTTGCCGGCGAAGAGGGCTCCGGACAGCCCGCCGATCGCCGCGCCGAGCGAGAACGCGAGCAGCTTAAACCGGAAGGTGGGCACCCCCATCAGCTCGGCGGCATCCTCGTCTTCTCGGGTGGCCTCCCAGGCCCGACCGACCCGGCTGTTCTTGACCAGGATGTCGAAGAGCAGCACCAGCCCGATGACGACGAGCGCGAGCCAGTAGTAGGGGATGAAGTCGCCGATACCGAACTTGATGAACGTCGTGGTGTTGTCGAGGTCGACCACCGGGGCGCCGCTGCTCCAGTCGAGGCTCGGCAGCTCGAACAGCGTGACACCGGGTGGGCGGGGAATGTTCGAGATGCCCTGAGCGCCGTTCAGCCATTGGCTGTTGATCAGCGACAAGCGCACGATCTCGCCGAAGCCCAGGGTGACGATGGCCAGGTAGTCACCGCGCACCCGCAGCGTCGGGGCCCCGAGGATGACGCCCGAGATCATGGCCACGCCGATGGCGACCGGCACGGCCACCAGCCAGGGCAGGGAGGCGTGTTGCGAGCTGAGTACCCCGACGACGTAGGCGCCGATGGCGTAGAAGCCGACGTAGCCGAGGTCGAGCAGCCCGGCGTAGCCGACCACGATGTTCAGACCCAGTGCGACGAGCACGTACGTGGAGACGGTGAAGAGCACACCGCCGAAGTCACTGTCGGCTGTGGTGATGAACGGGATGTTGAGCAGTGGCAGCGCGAAGAGGAAGACCGCGAACAGGGCCCAGAGCACGATCTTCGCCGACGTGGGCAGCCCCGAGACCCGCCCCTTGAAGTCGGGGCGCGAGGTGCGAGTCGGCGTGGTCGAGGTGCTCATGCGCGCGCCTTTCCGAGGGACTCACCGAGCAGGCCGGTGGGTCGGAACAACAGGATGACCACGAGCAGCACGAAGGCGACGACGTCCTTCCACTCGGTGCCCACGAGGGCCGAGCCGTAGTTCTCGGCGAGGCCGAGCACGATCCCGCCGAGCAGGGCTCCGCGCAGGTTGCCGATCCCGCCCAGCACGGCCGCCGTGAAGGCCTTCACACCGAGGATGAAGCCGACGTCGTAACGGGTGCTCCCGATCTTGAGCAGGTAGAACACCGCGGCTGCGCCCGCCATGACGCCACCGACGAGGAAGGTGACCCGGATGACCCGGTCGCGGTTGACCCCCATCAGCGCCGCTGCTTCCGGGTCCATCGCCACGGCGCGGATGCCGCGCCCGAGTCGGGAGCGGCTCACGAACTGGTCGAGCATGATCATCATCGCGATGGCTCCGACGATGACGAAGATGTCGACGTTGGTGACTTCATAACCCTGGATGCTGAAGACGCCTTGGGGCTTGATGATCGAGGGCAGCGGAACGTTGTTGCGTGAGTTGTTGACGTAGGGGCGCAACGTGTCGTCGAGGCCGAACCAGCCGGCGATCTTCTCGCGCAGGCCCATCGTCTCCGACAGTACGAAGGAGGCACCGATCGCCGAGATCAGGGCGATGAGGGGCGGAGCGTTGCGCTTGCGAAGCGGCCGGTAGGCCACCCGCTCGATGAGCACGGCGACCAGCCCCGACATGGCCATGGCGGCGACGAACATCAGGGCGACCCAGAAGATCACCTGCCCGATCGATCCACCGGGATGCCCGCCGATCACCATCACCACCCAGACGGCAGCGAACGAGCCGTACATGAACACCTCGGAGTGCGCGAAGTTAATGAGGCGCAGCACCCCGTAGACGAAGGTGTAACCGAGAGCGATGAGCGAGTACACGGCGCCGATAGCGAGGCCGGTGACCGTCAGAGCGGCGAAGTTGTCGATCAGGAACTGCATCCAAGGCCTCCCGGGCCGGGCGATAAGGGATCAGGCTGCACTGCGCCCACCGACAGGGGTGGCCGGGGCAATGCTGCCCCGACCACCCCTGTGTGCGGTGATGTGTCCTACTTGATCTCTCCCACGGAGACGATCTTGCCGTCCTCGACCTTGTAGGCGAAGACCTTGACGTCGGCCGACTCGCCCTTGGCGTCGAACTTCAGCTGCTTCGTCACGCCCTTCTTGTCGAAGTTCTTGACGTAGTCGAGCATCGACGCGCGGTCCTTGCCCTCGCCGATACCGTCGAGCAGGATCGTCGCGGCGTCGTAGCCCTCACCGGAGTAGGTGTTGGGGTCTTCCTTGAACTTGGCCTTGTACGCCTTCTGGAACTCGGGGGCCACGTCCGGCGGCACGCACGGGCAGGTGATGATGGTGCCCTCGGCGGCAGCCTTGGCGTTGTCGATGTAGGACTGGTCCTTGACGCCGTCGGCCACCACGAAGGTGCCCTTGAACCCGGCGTCACGCAGCTGCTTGATCAACAGGGCGGCCTCGGGCGAGTAGCCGCCGTAGAAGACGGCGTCGGCGCCCGACGCGGTCACCTTGGTGACGGTGGCCGAGAAGTCGGTCTGCTTGACCTGCACCGTGTCGTTGCCGACCACACTGGTGCCGAGGTCCTTGCGAACGATGTCAGCCAGGCCCTTGCCGTACTCGGAGGCGTCGTCGATGACGAACGGCTTCGTCGACTTGACGGTGTCCTTGATGTACTTGGCCGCGGCCGGGCCCTGCGTGGCGTCGTTGCCGAGCGCCCGGAAGAAGACCTTCCAGCCGTTGTCGGCCAGGGCCGGGTTGGTGGCCGACGGCGTGATCGCCACCATGCTCGCTTCGTTGAACAGCGGGTACGCGGCCTTCGACTCACCGGAGAAGGCCGGCCCGACGATCCCGACGACCTTCTTGTCGTCGATGGCGCTCTTGGCCAGAGCCGGCGCCTGGGTCGGGTCGCCCTGCGAGTCGTAGTTCGCCAGGGCGACCTTGCAGTCGGCGTGCTTGGCGTTGTAGTCGTCGAGCGCCAGGTTGACGCCGTTCTGGATGTAGATCCCCAGGTTGGCGTTCGGCCCGGTGAGGGCGCCGAACATGCCGATCTTCTGGTCACAGACCTTGGCACCACCGCTGCCTCCGGCGGCCGGGGTCGTGTCGCCGCCCTTGGTGCCGCAGGCACCCAGGGCGAGGGCTGCGACCGCGAACGGCACAGCGAGCTTGAGGGTGGAACGCACGGGTGTCCTCCTGATGTCACACATCCCTCGGTTGAGGGCTGACACGGAGACTAGGCCACGCACGGCCCCCACAACAGCAAAAACTGCGTCAGTGACCGTGTCGTGACCTAGTTCTTATCAGAACGACGCACCAAGGCCCCCATACCCGACACTGAGCCGGTGTTCAGGCGACCGAGCCCATGGTGGGCACGCGTCTCAGCGGGATGGCAGCCCGTTGATGACCGCCTCCGCAACCTCCTTCATACCAAGGCGACGGTCCATGGCCGTCTTCTGGATCCAGCGGAAGGCATCGGCCTCGTTCAGCTTGAGCTGGTTCATCAGCACGCCCTTGGCGCGGTCGACGAGCTTGCGCGTCTCGAGTCGCTCGCCCAGGTCGGCGATCTCGGACTCGAGGGCCTTGACCTCCTGCCAGCGCGAATGGGCGATGTCGATGGCCGGCCGCAGGTCGTCAGCGGTGAAGGGCTTGACGACGTAGGCCATCACGCCCGCGTCGCGGGCCCGCTCGACGAGCTCGGTCTGCGAGAAGGCTGTCAGCATGATGACGGGGCACTGCTTCGTCTCGTGCAGTTGCTCGGCGGCTGACAGCCCATCGAGAATGGGCATCTTCACGTCCATGATGACGAGGTCGGGCTTGAGCTCCTTGGCGAGGGCGACCGCCTGTTCCCCGTTGCTGGCCTGCCCGACGACGTCGTAGCCCAGCTCTCCCAGCATCTCGACGAGGTCGAGCCGGATCAGCGTCTCGTCCTCGGCCACGATGATGCGCGTCGCCCCCGGCGCCGGCGAGCCGGTTGCGACGTCCGCGGCCAGGCCCGTGCTGGTCGTGGGGTCTGCGCTGTCGGCGCGGCCTGCGGGGGTCGGTGTGGTCTCGTCGGTGCTCACGGCCCAACCCTAGTCGGGTTGAGATTTTCGGCACGTTGCGGGCTCGGGTGCGGTTGGCCGAACGTGGTGCCGAGGGCGGGACTCGAACCCGCACGGCCTTTCGGCCAGAGCATTTTGAGTGCTCCGTGTCTGCCATTCCACCACCCCGGCAGGAGTGCCGCGCCAGCATACCCATCGAAACCCGAACGCTCAGAACCCGCCTCACCCGTCGAGAAGCCTTGGGTCAGCCGGTGCCTTCCCGACCGGCCGACCCGAATCGGTCCTCCGGTCCTCCCTCGCTGCACTTCAGCCTGGTCTCCTCCGGGTTCCGGTCCTCCCTCGCTGGCGCTCGGTCGATCCTCACCTCATCGTCGCTCAGGCCGCTCGGTCGATCCTCGACAGCGCTGTCATCGGGTCAGCCGGTGCCTTCCTGACCGGCCGACCCGAATCGGTCCTCCGGTCCTCCCTCGCTGGCGCTCGGTCGATCCTCAGACCTTGGGTCAGCCGGTGACCTCTTCCGGGCGATAGGCCGGCGCCGCCCGGTTCACGGCATCCCCCATGCGGTGCACCCGAAGGGCGTTGGTCGAACCGGGCAACCCGGGAGGCGAGCCTGCGACGATCATGACCAGGTCGCCCTCCACCGAGCGCCCCTCGGGCAGCAGCTTGACGTCGACCTGGATGGCGAACTGGTCGGTGTGGTGCATGCGCGGCACGAGGAAGGTCTCGATACCCCACACGAGCGCCAGGCGTGAGCGGGTGCGCGGGTCGGAGGTGAAGACGAGCATCGGCAGCCGCGGCCGAACGCGTGCCATCCGCTGCGCCGAGTCGCCGGTCTCGCTGAAGACGATGAGGAACTTGGCCCCGATGGTCTCGCCGACCTCGACGGCCGCCTTGGTGACGGCACCACCGACGGTCGACGGCTTGGCGGTGAGGCGGGCGATCAGGTCGTAGCCGTGCTCCTCGGTGCTCTCGATGATGCGGCCCATGGTCTGCACCGTCTGGATCGGCCAAGCCCCGACCGACGTCTCTCCCGAGAGCATGAGCGCGTCGGCGCCGTCGAGAACGGCGTTGGCGGCATCCGACGCCTCGGCTCGGGTGGGCCTGGCGTTCTCGATCATCGACTCGAGCACCTGGGTGGCCACGATGACCGGCTTGGCGTTGCGACGGGCCATCTCGATGGCCCGCTTCTGCACGAGCGGCACCTCCTCGAGCGGCATCTCGACGCCGAGGTCGCCGCGGGCCACCATGATGCCGTCGAAGGCCATCACGATCTCGAGCAGGTTGGCGACGGCCTGCGGCTTCTCGATCTTGGCGATGACCGGGACCCGGGTGCCGAACTCGTCCATGATCGCGTGCACGTCGTCGATGTCGGCCGCGTTGCGCACGAACGACAAGGCGATCATGTCGGCGCCGAGCTTCATGGCGAAGCGCAGGTCGTCGATGTCCTTCTCGGACAGGGCGGGCACGCTCACCGCGACTCCCGGGAGGTTGATGCCCTTGTTGTTCGACACGACGCCGCCGATGACGGTCTCGGTGACGACGTCGGTCTCGGTCACGTCGACAGCACGCAGCATCACCTTGCCATCGTCGATGAGCAGCACGTCTCCGGGGCGCACGTCACCGGGCAGACCGGCGTACGTGGTGCCGACCTCCGTCTCGTCGCCATCGACCTCGCGGGTCGTGATGGTGAACCGCTGCCCGGCAGCGAGGGTGATCGGTCCATCGAGAAACCGAGCAGTGCGGATCTTCGGCCCCTGGAGGTCGACGAGGATACCGACCGCGCGACCCGACTCGTCACTGGCGCGCCGTACGTCGTTGTAGACCTGCTCATGAACGGAGTGCTCTCCGTGCGAGAGGTTGAGGCGGGCGACGTCCATGCCCGCGTCGACCAGCCCTCTCAGCTGCGCGTAGGAGGAGGTCTGGGGTCCGATCGTGCAGACGATCTTGGCTCGACGCATGGTTCAACCTTAGGGCTCGTGTGATGGCGGTCACCCACCGGCCCCGGCACCATGGGGGCGTCGGGCGGAGGATGCTTCAGACCGTGAGGGGGCGGTCGGTCGGGCCGATCGGCCGCGGCAGCGAGCTCGACCCGGTGAGCCACGCGTCGACCCCGGCCGCAGCCGCGCGGCCCTCGGCGATGGCCCACACGATGAGCGACTGGCCACGGCCGACGTCGCCCGCGACGAATACCCCGGGCACGCTGGACATGAAGTGCTGGTCACGTCGGACGTTGCTGCGCTCGTCGAGCTCGACCCCCAGCTGCTCGACGACGCCGGGTCCCTCCGGGCCGAGAAACCCCATCGCGAACAGGACGAGCTGGGCGGGGATGACCCGTTCGGTGCCCTCCTTGCTGCGCGGGCGGCCATCGACGAACTCGACCTCGGCGAGGCGCAGGCCCGTGACGTGGCCGTCGTCGTCACCGACGAACTCGGTCGTGCTGACGGCGTACAGCCGCTCGCCGCCCTCCTCGTGGGCGCTGGCGATGCGGTAGAGCATGGGGTAGGTGGGCCACGGTTGGCTGCCCGGCCGGTCCTCCCCCGGCTGCGGCATGATCTCGAGGCTGGTCACCGAGCGGGCGCCCTGGCGGTGGGAGGTGCCGAGGCAGTCGGCGCCGGTGTCGCCGCCCCCGATGATGACGACGTCCTTGCCGGTGGCGAGAATCTGGTTCTCGACCTGCTGCCCGAGGGCGGCCCGGTTGCCCTGCGGCAGGAACTCCATGGCCTGGTGGATGCCGGTCAGCTCGTGCCCGGGGGCAGCCAGGCCGCGTGGCACCGTGGCGCCCAGGGCGAGCACGACGGCGTCGTAGCGGTCACGCAGCTGACGGCCGGTGATGTCGGCGCCCACGTTGACTCCGCTGCGGAACCGCGTGCCCTCGGCCTTCATCTGGTCGAGGCGCCGGTCGAGCACCGCCTTCTCCATCTTGAACTCCGGGATGCCGTAGCGGAGCAGCCCGCCGGGCCGGTCGGCCCGCTCGAAGACGGCGACGGTGTGACCGGCGCGCGTCAGCTGCTGGGCCGCCGCGAGCCCGGCCGGGCCGGACCCGATGACGGCGACCGTCTTGCCCGAGAGCCGCTCCGGCGGGAGAGGGGTGACAAGCCCGTTCGCGAAGGCCTGTTCGATGATGGTGACCTCGACCTGCTTGATCGTCACGGCCGGCTGGTTGATGCCGAGCACGCACGCGGTCTCACACGGCGCCGGGCACAGCCGACCGGTGAACTCCGGGAAGTTGTTGGTGGCGTGGAGGCGCTCGATGGCGTCCGCCCAGTCGCCTTGCCAGGTGAGGGTGTTCCACTCGGGGATGAGGTTGCCGAGCGGGCATCCGGCGTGACAGAACGGGATGCCGCAGTCCATACAGCGGCCGGCCTGACGCTGCAGCTGCGCGACCTGCTGCTCCTCGTAGACCTCCTTCCAGTCCCTGATGCGCACGGGCACCGGTCGGCGGGTGGGGAGCTCGCGCTGGCGCGTGTTGAGAAAGCCCTGGGGATCAGCCACGGGAAGCCTCCATGATCCGGTTCCACACTTCGGTGCCGTCGGGGTCGAGGCCCTCCTGCTCTGACTGCGCCCGCACGTCGAGCACCCGTTGGTAGATGCGAGGCAGCACGAGCGTGAACCGTTCGCGAGCGGTGGGCCAGCCGGCCAGCAGGGCCTGCGCGACCGACGAGTCGGTCCAACGGACGTGCTGTTCGAGCAGCTGCCGCAGGGCGGTCTCGTCCTGGGGGCGCAACCTCGACAGGTCGACCATCTCGGTGTTGACGCGCTCGGGCCTCAGGTCGAGCACGTAGGCGACTCCCCCCGACATGCCGGCGGCGAAGTTGCGGCCGACCGGGCCGAGCACCACGGCCGTACCACCGGTCATGTACTCACAGCCGTGGTCGCCGACCCCTTCGACAACAGCGCTGGCACCGGAGTTGCGCACACAGAACCGTTCCCCGACCAGCCCGCGTAGGTACAGCTCGCCGGCCGTGGCGCCGTAACCGATGACGTTGCCGGCGATGACGTTCTTCTCGGCCACGAGGGGGGCCAGATGGTGTGGGCGCACCGCGACGCGCCCGCCGGAGAGGCCCTTGCCGACGTAGTCGTTCGCGTCGCCCTCGAGCCGGATCGTGACACCGGCGGGGAGGAAGGCCCCGAACGACTGGCCGCCGGAGCCGGTCATCGACAGCTCGATGGTGTTGTCGGCGAGGCCGTCGGGGTGGGCCTTGGTGACGTGGTGCCCGAGCATGGTGCCGACGGTGCGGTTGACGTTGCGCACGGCGATCTCGGTGCGCACGAGCTCGCCGCTCTCGATGGCCGGCAGCGCCCGGGTGAGCAGCTCGTTGTCGAGGGCCTTCTCGAGCGCGTGGTCCTGGCCGGCCGACTGGTAGAGGGTGCCCCCGGTCGGGTTGTCGGCCACGGTGAGGATGGGCGACAGGTCGAGGCCGGACGCCTTCCAGTGCGCGATGGCCTTCTCGAGGTCGAGGCTGTCGACCTGGCCGACGGCCTCCTTGATCGAGCGGAACCCGAGAACGGCCAGGTGCTCACGCACCTCCTGCGCGATGTACTCGAAGAAGGTCTCGACGAACTCGGGCCGACCCGAGAATCGCGCCCGCAGCTCGGGGTTCTGCGTGGCGACGCCGACGGGACAGGTGTCGAGGTGACAGACCCGCATCATGATGCAGCCCGACACCACGAGGGGGGCGGTGGCGAAGCCGAACTCCTCGGCGCCGAGCAGGGCGGCCACCACGACGTCGCGACCGGTCTTCAGCTGGCCGTCGACCTGCACCACGATGCGGTCGCGCAGGCCGTTGAGCACGAGGGTCTGTTGCGCCTCGGCCAGCCCGAGCTCCCACGGCGCTCCGGCGTGCTTCAGGGAGGTCAGCGGCGAGGCCCCGGTACCGCCGTCGTGCCCCGAGATGAGCACGACGTCGGCGTGCGCCTTGGACACGCCGGCCGCCACGGTGCCGACCCCGATCTCGGAGACGAGCTTGACGTGGATGCGAGCAGCGGGGTTGGCGTTCTTCAGGTCGTGGATCAGCTGGGCGAGGTCTTCGATCGAGTAGATGTCGTGGTGGGGGGGCGGCGAGATCAGCCCGACGCCGGGGGTCGAGTGACGCGTCTTGGCCACCCAGGGATAGACCTTGTGACCCGGCAGCTGACCGCCTTCGCCGGGCTTGGCGCCCTGTGCCATCTTGATCTGGATGTCGTCGGAGTGGGTGAGGTAGAGGCTGGTCACCCCGAACCGACCAGAGGCCACTTGCTTCACGGCCGAACGCCGCTCAGGGTCGAGCAACCGGTCTCGATCCTCGCCGCCCTCGCCGGTGTTCGAGCGGGCGCCGAGGTGGTTCATGGCGATCGCCAGCGTCTCGTGGGCCTCCTGCGAGATGGAGCCGTAGCTCATCGCGCCCGTGCTGAAGCGCCGAACGATCTCGCTCACCGGTTCGACCTCGTCGATCGGCACCGGGAGCCTTCCGGTCACACCGGTTGCCTTGAAGCCCATGAGCCCCCGCAGCGTCATCAGGCGCGAGGTCTGGTCGTCGACGCGGCCGGTGTACTGCTTGAAGATGTCGTAGCGGCGCGCCCGGGTCGAGTGCTGCAGACGGAACACCGTGTCGGGGTCGAACAGGTGCGGCTCCCCCTCGCGGCGCCACTGGTACTCGCCGCCGACCTCAAGCACCCGGTGCGGCTGCTGCACCCCCTCCGGCGGGTAGGCCCTGGCGTGCCGCTCGAACGCCTCGCGGGCGATCACGTCGAGCCCGACTCCCCCGAGCTGCGAGACGGTGCCAGTGAAGTAGGTGTCGACGAGCTGCTGTGAGAGACCGATCGCCTCGAACACCTGGGCGCCACGGTAGGAGGCGACGGTGGAGATGCCCATCTTCGACATCACCTTCAGCACGCCCTTGCCGAGAGCCTTGATGAGGTTGGCCACGGCCTTCTCGGGCTCGATCCCCTCGATCTGCCCCGACCGCACGAGGTCTTCGACACTCTCCATGGCCAGGTAGGGGTTGACGGCGGCAGCACCGAAGCCGATGAGCAGGGCCACGTGGTGCACCTCGCGCACGTCGCCGGCCTCGACGAGCAGCCCCACCTGGGTGCGCGTCTTCTCGCGGATGAGATGGTGGTGCACGGCTGCGGTCAGCAGCAGCGACGGGATGGGGGCCAGGTCACGCCCCGAGTCCCGGTCGGAGAGCACGACGAAGCGCGCGCCACGCCGGATGGCCTGGCTCACCTCGGCGAAGATCTCGCCGAGGCGGACGCGCATGGCGCCGGCGCCGCCGGTGACGTCGTAGAGGCCGCGCACGACATGCGTGGCGTAGCCGGGCAGGTCGCCGTCGGCGTTGATGTGCACGATCTTGGCCAGCTCGTCGTTGTCGAGCACCGGGAAGTCGAGCACGAGCTGGCGGGCGTGTGCCGGCGAGGCCGACAGCACGTTGCCCTCGGGCCCCATGACGGTGCCGAGCGAGGTGACCAGCTCTTCGCGGATGGCATCGAGCGGGGGGTTGGTCACCTGCGCGAAGAGCTGGGTGAAGTAGTCGAAGAGCAGCCTCGGACGTGAGGAGAGCACGGCGATCGGGGTGTCGGTGCCCATCGACCCGAGCGCCTCGGCGCCCGCCTTGGCCATCGGTGTCAACAGGATGCGCAGGTCTTCGGTCGTGTAGCCGAACGTCTGCTGGCGCCGTACCACCGACGACGCCGTGTGCACGATGTGTTCGCGCTCGGGCAGGTTGTCGAGCTTGATGAGGCCGGCGTGCAGCCAGTCACCGTAGGGTTTGGCCGCCGCCAGCTGGGTCTTGATCTCCTCGTCGCTGACGATGCGCCCGTGCTCGGTGTCGACGAGGAACATCTTGCCGGGCTGGAGGCGGCCACGCTGCACCACGGAGGCCGGGTCGAGCTCGAGCACCCCCGACTCGGAGGCCAGCACGACCAGCCCGTCGTCGGTGACCGAGTACCGCCCGGGTCGCAGGCCGTTGCGGTCGAGCACCGCACCGACCAGGGTGCCGTCGGTGAACACGACGTTCGCGGGCCCGTCCCAGGGCTCCATGAAGGTGGAGTGGAACTCGTAGAAGGCCCGCCGGGCGGGGTCCATCGTCTCGTGGTTCTCCCAGGCCTCCGGGATCATCATGAGCACGGCGTGCGGCAGCGAGCGGCCGCCGAGGTGCAGCAGCTCGAGCACCTCGTCGAAGCTCGCCGAGTCACTCGCGTCGGGCGTGCAGATGGGAAACAGCCGCTCGAGGTCGCCGGGGATGATGTCGGAGGTGATCAGGCTCTCGCGGGCGGTCATCCAGTTGCGGTTGCCTTTGACCGTGTTGATCTCGCCGTTGTGGGCGATGAGGCGGTACGGGTGAGCGAGCGGCCACGACGGGAAGGTGTTCGTCGAGAAGCGCGAGTGCACCAGGGCGAGCTCGGTCGCGTAGAGCGGGTCGGACAGGTCGGGGAAGAAGTGCTCGAGCTGACCCGTGGTCAGCATCCCCTTGTAGACGATGGTGCGCGAGCTGAGCGACGCGAAGTAGACCTCGGCCTCCCGCTCGGCGCGCTTGCGCAGGCAGAAGGCGAGCCGGTCGAGACCGAGCGCGACCTGGCGACCGATGGCGCTGCGGACGAAGAGCTGCTCGAAGGCAGGCATGCAGGCTCGGGCGGCCGCCCCGATCAGCTCAGCGTCGACGGGCACCTCGCGCCAGCCGAGCACCTTGAGGTTCTCGGAGACGGCGATCGCCTCGATGCGGGCCTTGGCCGCGGCCCGCTCGTCGCTGTCGGTCGGCAGGAAGGCGATGCCGGCGGCGTACGCCCCGCTGTTGGGCAGGGCGAAAGGCACGTTGGCGGCGAAGAACTCGTCGGGGATCTGGGTGAGGATGCCGGCCCCGTCGCCGACATGGGGGTCAGCGCCCGTGGCGCCTCGGTGGTCGAGGTTGCGCAGGGCGGTCAGAGCGTGGTCGACGATGTCGTGACCTGCCCTGCCGCGCATGGTGGCTATGAGGGCAACCCCACAGGCGTCGTGCTCGAACTCGCGACGGTAGAGCCCGGAGTTCTCCGGATGGGCGCTGAATCGGGTGTGCGGCGACATCTTCACCGTCCTTGCTGATGGGGCCGAACGGCTCCCTGACGAAGGGCGTGTGGGCAGCACTGGCCACAGGCGTTGACGGCATTTTATCCGAGGGCAGCCTTGTCCTACCTGTTGATACGTCGGATTTCGAGATGTGAGACGTCACGCTCACCGGCGGGGGAGGCTCGATCGTCAGGACCCTGACGGACGCCCCGACGGGGCTGCCGGGCCGACCGGGGGTGCGGCGGCGTCGTGGGCGTGGGGGTCGCTGTCGCCGTCCGGCTCGCCGGGGTCGTCACGGTCGCGAGGCGCGCCGGAGTCGTCACCCGGGTCGGAGCCGGCAGCCGACTCGCCGTCGTCGGGGTCATTGGGGTCGTCGGGCACCGCCGACGACGGTGCGGCATCCGGCACCGTGGCGTCCTCGTCGGGCGCGTCGGGCGCGGTGGGCCCAAGGAACGGCGGCATCTTGGCGAAGCGGAACCACAGCCACACCCCGAAGAGGAACACGAGGATGGAGACCCAGGTGTTGACCCGCTGGCCGAGGATGTGGTTCGCCGAGTCGCTGCGCATGTTCTCGATGACGATGCGCCCGATCGGGTAACCCATCACGTAGGCAGCGAAGACCTGCCCCTGCTTGAGGGAGAAGCGGCGCCCGAGCCAGAGCAGCACGGCTGCGAGCAGGATGCACCACACCGCCTCGTAGAGGAAGGTGGGCTGGAAGTAGCCCTTGACGATGGGGTTGCCGGCGCTGTCGAGCAGGGCCCGGCCGGCGGTGGGGTCCCAGTCGTAGATCTTCAGCTTCCACGGCAGGTCGGTCGGGGCGCCATAGATCTCGTTGTTGAACCAGTTGCCGAAACGGCCCATCGCCTGGGCGATGGCCAGACCAGGAGCAGCGGCGTCGACGAAGTCGCGAAAGCTCACGGCGTTCTTGCGGCAGCCGATCCAGGCGCCCACCGCGCCGAGCATGACGGCGCCCCAGATGCCCAGGCCGCCCTCGTAGATGGCGAAGGCCCGCCACGGGTGGCCGCCCTCGCCGAAGTAGGGCTGAGGGGTGGTGATGAGGTGGTAGATGCGCCCACCCACGATGCCGAACGGCACCGCCCAGGCAGAGATGTCGATGGCGACGCCGGGCCGGTAGCCCAGCCGGGTGAGACGTCGCCCGGTGAGCCAGACGGCCACGACGATGCCCGCGAGGATGCACAGGGCGTAGCCGCGGATCGGCAGCGGGCCCAGGTGCCACACACCCACAGAGGGCGACGGGATGTAGGTGGGAACCAGCGCCGGGATGCCGCTCAGCAGGCTCATGACCGGCCCCGGCCGACTCCGGCGGCGAGGTCACGGGCCAGCACCCCCAGGGCCGTCAGCCCCTCGGCGGGGGTGGCGGCCTCGGTGAGGCAGCGCACCAGCGCCGAACCGACGATGACACCGTCGGCGAACCGCCCGACCTCGGCGGCCTGGTCACCGTCGGACACGCCCAGGCCGACGCAGACGGGGAGGTCGGTGTGCTCGCGGGTGCGAGAGACGAGGGCGCCGGCCGCCTCTCCCACGCTCGCCCTGGCGCCGGTGACGCCCATCACGGCCGTGGCGTAGACGAAGCCCCGGCACTGTGCCGTCACGGCTTCCAGGCGCTCGGGCGTCGAACTGGGGGCGACGAGGAAGACCTTGTCGAGGTCGTGGCGGTCGGCTGCCGCGATCCAGTCGCCGGCCTCGTCGGGGATCAGGTCGGGAGTGATGAGACCGGCGCCACCGGCCGCAGCGAGGTCGGTGGCGAACCGCTCGACGCCGTAGCGCAACACCGGGTTCCAGTAGGTCATGACGAGGGCGCCCGCCCCCGCACCGGCAACCGCCTCGGCGGCGGTGAAGATGTCGGAGAGGCGCACTCCGACTGCGAGCGCCCGCACGGCGGCATCCTGGATGACCGGGCCGTCCATGACCGGGTCGCTGTAGGGAACGCCGATCTCGATGATGTCGACACCGGAGTCGACGAGCACCCGCATAGCCGCGATCGACCCCTCGACGGTCGGGAAACCCACGGGCAGGTAGCCGATGAGCGCGGCCCGGCCCTCCGCCCGGCACTTCTCGAGAACGGGCGCGACGCTCACTGCTGCTCCCCGACGCCCTCGGCGCCCGGGTCGTCGGGCAGCCGGCCGCGCCGCCCGTCTGCGTCGTCGTCGCTGTCGATGAGCCCGAACCACTCGGCGGCGGTGTGGACGTCCTTGTCGCCGCGGCCGGAGAGGTTGACGAGGATGACCGCCTCACGGCCGAGCTCACGGCCGAGCTTCATCGCGCCCGCGAGGGCGTGGGCGCTCTCGATGGCGGGCAGGATGCCCTCGGTGCGCGACAGCAGCGAGAAGGCCTCCATCGCCTCGACGTCGGTGATGGGGCGGTACTCGGCCCGGCCCGACTCGAGCAGGAAGGCGTGCTCGGGGCCGACACTCGGATAGTCGAGCCCGGCCGAGACGCTGTGCGAGTCGATGGTCTGACCGTCGGTGTCCTGCATGACGTAGGTGTACGCGCCGTGGAGCACCCCGGGAATGCCGGTGGCGAAGCGGGCGGCGTGCTCGCCGGTATCGACCCCGGCTCCCCCGGCCTCGAAGCCGACGAGGCGAACCGAGGCGTCGTCGAGGAAGCGGTGGAAGATGCCCATGGCGTTGGACCCGCCACCGACGCACGCACACACGACGTCGGGCAGGCGCCCGACGAGGTCGAGCACCTGCTCGCGGGCCTCGACCCCGATGATGCGGTGGAAGTCGCGCACCATCTCGGGGAAGGGGTGCGGGCCGGTCACGGTGCCGAGCACGTAGTGGGTGGTGCCGACGTTCGCGACCCAGTCGCGGAAGGCCTCGTTGACGGCATCCTTGAGCGTCTTGCTGCCGTGGTCGACGGGCACGACCGTGGCGCCGAGCAGTCGCATGCGGGCCACGTTGAGGGCTTGGCGTTCGGTGTCCTTGCGACCCATGTAGATGACGCACTCGAGGCCGAGCAGCGCGGCGGCCGTGGCCGTGGCGACGCCGTGCTGGCCCGCGCCCGTCTCGGCGATGACCCGCGTCTTGCCCATCCGCTTGGTGAGCAGAGCCTGCCCGAGCACGTTGTTGATCTTGTGCGAGCCGGTGTGGTTGAGGTCTTCGCGCTTGAGGATCACGCGGGCGCCGCCACAGTGCTCGGCGAAGCGCGGCACCTCGGTGATGATGCTGGGCCGGCCGGTGTAGGTCTTGTGCAGCCGCTCGAGCTCGCCGACGAACTCGGGGTCGATGCTGGCCTTGCGCCACACCTCCTCGAGCTGTTCCAGCGCCGGGATGAGGGCCTCGGGCACGTAGCGGCCGCCGAAGGCGCCGAACCGACCGCGTGGCAGGTCGGCAGCACCCGCGAGGGCGAGAGGGAGCGGTGTGGGGGTCTGGCTGGGTTTCGCGGTCATGCTCGGGCAGCTCCGGAGGTGGTGCGGGTGACGGCGGCTGCCGCCGCAGTGAACGATCGGATGGCTTCGGCGGGGTCGCCGTGCTTGACGAGGGCCTCGCCGACGAGCACGGCGCCGGCGCCCGCTTCGACGTAGGCCGCGACGTCGGCCGGGCCGGTGACTCCCGACTCGGCCACGGCGACGACATGGGCGGGGACCCGCGGCAGCAGGTCGGTGACCCTACGGGGGTCGACCTCGAGAGTCTTGAGGTTGCGCGCGTTGACGCCGACGAGCCGGGGCTCCAGGGCGAGCGCGCGGTCGAGCTCGGCGGCGTCGTGCACCTCCACGAGGCACGTCATGCCAAGGCCGGTCGCCTGGTCGTACAGGTCGCGCAGCTGGGCGTCGCCCAGGGCTGCGACGATGAGCAGCACGAGATCGGCGCCGTGGGCCCGGGCCTCGGTCACCTGGTAGCCGTCTATGATGAAGTCCTTGCGCAGCAAGGGAACTGCGACCGCCGTCCGCACCGTGTCGAGGTCGGCGAGGCTGCCGCCGAAGCGTCGCTGCTCGGTGAGCACACTGATGGCCGCCGCTCCCCCGTCGGCGTAGGCACGGGCCAGGTCACCCGGTGCCGGGATGGCCGCGAGGGCACCCTTGCTCGGGCTCGACCGCTTGACCTCGGCGATCACGGCGACACCGTCGGCGTGCCGGATGCCGGGCATGGGGTCGAGCGCAGGGGGCACTTCGGTCAGTCGGGCCTGCAGGGCAGCGGTCGACGTGATGGCACGACGAACGGCGAGATCCTCGCGAACACCGCCGATGATCCCGTCGAGAACCGTCGCCACTTCGCTCAGCTCTTGCCCTGGGTCTCGGCGCCCACTTCGTCGGGCGCGTCGACCAGGCCACCGGCCTGCGCGTGGTGCCCGTCGCTGCCCATTCCCGCCATGGACATCAGCCTGCCCGTGATCGCGCCGGCGATGATGACGACCGCCGCGACCCCGCCGAGCAGAAGACTCGGCATGAGCACCGCCACACAGCCGATGAGACAACCCAGCAGAATGATGCCGACAGTGGTCCAGGCGGCCTTGCTGTGGCCGTGGTTCTCTTCGTGGTCTGCCATGAAAATCCTCCATCGTCAGCTCGGCGCCGAGTGCTGGCCTGCCGAGCCTCCATTGTGTCAGGTCGGGTCGGTGCCGTCTCGCGGGGTGGGGTCTCGCAGGGTCGGGTCGCCTCCCTCGCTCAGCTCGTCCCACGGGGTGCGGACCTGCCCACGAGGGCCTCGTTCACCGCTGGCGGGCTTCGCTGCGCGCTCGTACCGGCTCGAGAGCCCCGCCCACGACCGGCTCGAGACGCTCGCCGCGACGGCGCCCACGGTGAGCAGCACGGCGGCGACGAGGCCGAGCCAGGCCCAGACCGTCGTGCTCGCCACCGTCTCGGGGGCCGTGGTGCGGGCCAACTGGCGGGCCACGGCCTCCCCCACGGCCTGAACCGGCTGCGCGACGACCATCGCGGTGAAGGCGAGAGCGCCGACCGCTGCGACCACGAGCACGGCGGCCGAGACAGCGCGGATCACTCGACCGCCGGTCATCATCCCGAGCAGCGCCACGACGGCGACGAGCGCGACGCCGACCATCCCCGGGGCAGCGGTGCTGCCACTGACCTCCGTGACCCCGGAGGTCAGCACGTCGCGGGCCCGACCGGACGCCCAGGGGCGAGTGGCGAGCCCGAGCAGCGCCACGGCGGGTAGCAGCACGGCAAGGGCCGCCCCCCGCTTGCCGAGGCGGCGGCTGGTCTGCCTGGCCGGCTGTTCCTCGGTGGGCTCGTCAACCTGACCGGCGGGTTGCGGGGCGAGCTGCTCAGACGGCGGCTCTGACGGCGGCTCGGACTCCGGCCCGGCGTTCACGGGCGCACCGGCCGGAGCCCGTCGGCCGCCGCCACCGCGCGCAGGGCGGCGGCCGCCTTGTGAACCGTCTCCTCGAACTCGAGGTGGGGCACGGAGTCGGCGACGATGCCGGCGCCGGCCTGCACGTGGGCTCGGCCGTCCTTGATCAGGGCCGTGCGGATGGCGATCGCCAGGTCGAGGTCTCCGGCGAAGTCGAGGTAGCCGACGACGCCTCCGTAGAGGCCGCGTCGCAGCTGCTCGTAGCCGTCGATGAGAGCCATGGCCCGCGGCTTCGGCGCCCCCGAGAGCGTGCCGGCCGGGAAGGTGGCGACCAGCGCGTCGTAGGCGGTGCATCCGGGCTTGAGGTCACCGACGACGGTCGACTCGATGTGCATGATGTGGCTGTAGCGGCGGATCGACATGAAGTCGACCGTGTCGACGGTTCCGGCGACGCAGATGCGCTGCAGGTCGTTGCGAGACAGGTCGACGAGCATCAGGTGCTCGGCCCGCTCCTTGGCGTCGCCGATCAGCTCCTCGGCCAGGTGCGCGTCGTGGTCGGGGCTCTTGCCGCGCGGGCGCGAGCCGGCAATGGGGTGCGTGATCGCCTGCCGACCGGTCACCTTGATCAGGGCCTCCGGGCTCGATCCGACGATGTCGTAGGCACTGCCGTCCGGGTGCGGCAGCCGCAGCAGGTACATGTACGGGCTCGGGTTGCTGACGCGCAGGGCTCGGTAGACGTCGAGGGCGCTGGCTCGACACGGCACGCTGAAGCGCTGCGACACGACGATCTGGAAAGCCTCGCCGGCGCGGATCGCCTCCTTCGCCGCCTCCACCATCTCCTCGAACTGTTCCTGCGAATGGCTGCTCGACGGTGTCGTCACGATCGGGTCGATGGTGGCAACGGTGCTCGGGGCGGGTGCGGCCAGCTCCCGCGTCATCCGGTCGAGGCGGCTGACGGCATCCGCCCACGCCGCCTCGATGCGCTCGTCGGTAGCGTCGTGGTTGATCGCGTTCGCGACGAGCAGCAGCGAGCCGTCGGAGTGGTCGAAGACCGCGAGGTCGCTCGCGAGCATCATGGCGATCTCGGGCAGGTCGAGCTCGTCGCGGCCCCCGTCGGGCACGGGCTCCCACCGCCGCACCGCGTCGTAGCTGATGGCCCCGACCATGCCCCCGGTGAGCGGCGGCAGGCCCGCGATGCGTTCGGTGGCGAGAGCCGCCACGGTGTCGCGCAGGGCCGCCGTCGGGTCGCCCGTGGTGGGCAGGCCGACGGGCGGCACCCCGATCCAGTGGGCCTCGCCGGCGCGCTCGGTCAAGGTGGCGGCGCACCGTACCCCGACGATCGAGTAGCGGGCCCAGACGCCGCCGTGCTCGGCCGACTCGAGCAGGAACGTGCCCGGTTGCTCGCCGGCCAGCTTGCGGTACACCCCGACCGGGGTCTCCGAGTCGGCCAGCAGCCGCCGCACGACCGGGATGACCCGACGGCGACCGAGCGCGAGCTCGGTGAAGACCGGCAGGCTCGGCCAGGTCTGCCCCCACGTGAGGTCGGCTTCGGGAACCGGGGCGGCAGCGAGCGGGGAGATCGGGTCGGGCACCCGCCCATTCTGTCCCACCCCTGC
>JAKDLG010000221.1 GCA_030452985.1 Humibacillus sp. | reverse complement strand
GCGATGATGACCGGCCTGCTGTTCGGACGACTGGTGCCGGGCCTCGGTGACGCACTGTCGCAGATCGAGGTCGACGGGGTCTCGCTCCCGATCGCCCTCGGTCTGCTCGTGATGATGTACCCCGTTCTCGCGAAGGTCCGCTACGACCGGTTGGACTCCGTGACAGGAGACCAGCGCCTGCTTGTCAGTTCCCTGGTGCTCAACTGGCTTATCGGCCCAGCATTGATGTTCGCGCTCGCCTGGACCTTCCTGCCCGACCTGCCCGCCTACCGCACCGGTCTGATCATCGTCGGACTCGCTCGCTGCATCGCCATGGTCATCATCTGGAACGACCTCGCCTGCGGTGACCGGGAGGCCGCAGCCGTGCTCGTCGCGCTCAACTCGGTCTTCCAGGTCGTCGCCTTCGCGGGGCTCGGCTGGTTCTACCTCTCGGTTCTGCCTGGCCGGCTCGGCCTGCAGCAGACCGGCATCGACGCCTCGACGTGGGACATTGCGCGGTCAGTGCTGGTCTTTCTCGGCGTGCCGCTGGTCGCCGCTACCTGTCGCGGCGCATCGGAGAGCGGCGGCGCGGGCGCGCTTGGTACGAAAGCACCTTCATCCCCCGGGTCAGCCCGTGGGCGCTCTACGGCCTGCTCTTCACGATCGTCATCCTCTTCGCCCTCCAGGGTGAGGCCATCACCTCGCGCCCGCTGGACGTGGTGCGGATCGCCCTGCCCCTGCTGGTCTACTTCGCCGTCATGTGGGGCGGGGGGTTCGCCGTCGGCGCTGGTCTGGGCCTCGGCTACGAGCGCACGACGACGCTCGCCTTCACGGCGGCGGGCAACAACTTCGAGCTCGCCATCGCTGTCGCCATCGCCACCTTCGGTGCCGCCTCGGGGCAGGCCCTCGCGGGTGTCGTCGGTCCGTTGATCGAAGTCCCGGCGCTCGTCGCTCTCGTCTACGTCAGCCTCGCCCTGCGCACGCGTTTCTCCGCCGCGCAGGGCAACCCCGGCGTATCGGGCGGCTCCTGATGCCGGCTCTGCCGTTCCTGGACGCCTTGCCCCGGTTCGTGTTCCTCACGGGCGGGGGGCGGCAAGACGTCGCTGGCCTGGGCCTCTGCCGTGCACCTCGCCGAGTGGGGCAGGCGAGTGCTCTGACGAGTACCGACCCGGCGTCGAACGTCGGCCAGGTGTTCGGCGTGACCGTCGGCAACGCGATCACTCCGATTCCGGGCGTCCCCGGTCTCGACGCCCCGGAGATCGATCCCCAGCAGGCAGCCGACGCCTATCGTGACGCCATCATCGACCCGGTCCCCGAGCTCCTGCCCGCAGGCGAGCTCTCCGCGATGACCGAGCAGCTCTCGGGAGCGTGCACGACCGAGATCGCCTCATTCAACGAGTTCACCTCACTGCTCGCCGACGAGGCCACCACTGCGGCCTACAACCACGTCATCTTCGACACCGCCCCCACCGGGCACACCATCCGGCCGTGACGGTCCCCGATCGGGGAAGCAGCCCGTACCTTCAGTGAGCTGGCCGCGCTGGGCATGACGAACGCCCATCTCGTCGTCAACGGGGTGCTGCCGACGGATGCCGCAGACGACGCCTTCGCGCACGTGGTCTGCGCACGTGAGACGGCAGCGTTCGACGCGGTCCGCGACGACCTCGCCGCACTGCCCCGAACGACGTTGCCACTCCTGGTTTTCAACACCGTCGGCGTCCCGGCGCTGGGGGCCCTGCTCGACCCGGCCTCGGCGCCGAAGCCCCTCCACGGCACTGAGGCCGCCTCGCTGTCCGCGGGAGTCACGGGTCTATGCCACCTTGTCGACGAGATCGAAGCCGGCGGGCACGGCTCGTCATGTGCATGGGCAAGGGCGGTGTCGGCAAGACGACGGTGGCTGCCGCGATCGCCCTCGAGCTCTTGACCCGCGGCCACGAAAAGAACTTCGGACCCTCCGCGCCGCCCAATCCGTCACCGTCGCAGCGGTCGCCGGCACCCGGTGCGCGGTCTTGAAGGAGGCGGCTCCGACCGCGCCTGCCCGGCTACTCTCGGGTCAGGTGCGGGCCGCCTTCGCCTCGGCCTTGGCCGCCTGCTTGTAGGCGCGCACTGCGAGAAGAGTCTCCGGGCTCGTCACGTCGGCGACCGACCGCAGGGCGTCCTCGTCCCCGTAGGGCCCGGCGGCTTCGCGCCACCCCGTCGGGCCGACGCCCAGCTGCTTGCCGAGAAGGGCGAGGAAGATGCGTGCCTTCTGGTCTCCGAAGCCCGGCAGTGCCCGCAGCCGAGCCAGCAGTTCTGTGCCGTCCTCTGCGGTCTCCCAGACTGCCTCCGCACGCCCGTCGTACTCGGCGACGAGCCTCTGACACAGGGCCTGGATGCGGCCGCCCATGGAGCCAGGGAAACGGTGCACGGCCGGTGGGGTGGCCATCACGGCGACGAACTGCTCCGGGTTCGCCTCCGCGATCGTGGCGCAGTCGAGGTGTCCGAGCCGCTCCCGCAGCTTCGCCGGGCCGCGAAACGCCGTCTCCATCGGCACCTGCTGGTCAAGGAGCATGCCCAGGAGGAGGGCCAGGGGCTCCTCGGTGAGCAGCTGGTCAGCAGCGCGGTCCTGAGCGATACAGAGCGGCTTCATACGGAGGCTCCATCATGTCTGATGCCACTGGCAGGGTGGCGCCGTTCGAGGCGCACGCCGAGCGGCTCGTGCTCGAACAGGTTGTTGGCCTCGGTGGTTGAAGCCAGATGCAGCGTCTGCGGTGTCATCGGCCCATCCTCCCGCACCGTCAGGGAGGGCCGGAAGGGCGGTCATGCCACGGTGGGCACATCCACCCACGACATGAGACCGGGGGTCACCACCGCTGATCCCGAGCTGACCTCACCGATCATCGCGGTGACGGCCGCTGCGCTGGCGGGAGCCACCACCAGGTGCGCCCGCATCCCGGTCGCCGTGTAGTCGACCTCGCCGACCTGAACGCCGCGGATGCCGTGCAGCGCGTTCTCGAGCCGGGGACCGGTCACGTGGTCGAGGGTCACCACCAGCGACCTGTGCAGCTCGCGGCGCAGCAGGGTCGCGTCGTCGAGAGCAGCCGTGACCGCGTCGGCGTAGGCGCGGATGAGGCCACCGGTGCCGAGCAGGGTGCCCCCGAACCACCGCGCGACCACGGCCACGACATCGGTCAGCCCGGGGCCTCGCAGCACGTCGAGCATCGGGGCGCCCGCGGTGCCTGACGGTTCGCCGTCGTCGTTGGTGCGCATGGTGGCCGCGTCGGGGCCGAGCACGAACGCGGCGGCGTGGTGGCCTGCGTCGCGGCTGGCACCGCGCACGCCCTCGATGGCGGTGCGGGCGGCATCCTCGCTGTTCGCCGGCATCACGTCGCAGACGAAGCGTGATCGCCTGACCTCGATCTCGGCGCGGGCCGGGCCCGCGAGGGTCAGGTAGCTCGGGGTCGTCTCTGACGCCGACGGGTCGAAGTGCTGAGGTCGGTCAGGCATCCGTCAGGCGTTCGTCAGGCAAGGTAGCGCTCGACCACGATGTCGACGAGCGCGGTCGGCGGCGGCTGGTGGGCGAGCAGCAGCGGTCCCGACACGACGTCAGCGCCCGACCTCGTCGCGAGGTCGGCGAAGAACCCGGGCGCCAGCAGGTAGGTGGCGACGACGACGCGGGTGGCTCCGGCACTTCGCGCGGCCGCCACGGCGGCGTCGAGCCGGGGGAGTGCCCCCGACAGGTAGGCGGGGGTCACGGGTCGACTCAACAGAGCGGCGAGGTCGCGGGCGACCTGCTCGCAGTCCGCGACCGCCGACGGCTCTGATGACCCGGCTGCTGCCATCACGACGACGTCGTCGTCGCGCAGCCCGGCCTCGACGAGGCGGTCGCGAAGCAGCTCGGCCAGACGCCGGTCGGGCCCGAGGGCCGGAGCGAGCGTGGTGGTGGTCGAGGCCGCGGCGGCCTCGGTGAGGTCGACGAACACGTGGTAACCGGCCGAGAGCAGCAACGGTACGAGACGGGTCGGACGGCCCTCGACGTCACGCATCACCCGGAGCGGAGACGGGGGTTGCACGTCGACGAACGCCGACCGCACCTGCAGGTCGGGGCGGCGACGGCCGACGGCCGCGACCAGCCCCCCGACCGCCCCGCGACCGGAGGGCGAACCGGTGCCGTGTGACGAGGCGACGAGCACGGGCGACCGGCCGGAGGTGAGGGGCACCCCCCAACTCTGACACGTCGAAAGGACGGTTCGTGTCGCACGAATCGTCCTTTCGACGGTGAAACGCAGTCGAGAGGACGATTCATGTCGCACGAACTGCCCTCTCGACGGGTGACGGTGCGGGCCGCGTAGGCTCGGCTGCCATGACGGCTGCCCAGGATCTACCACTGCTCAACACACTGGCGGTGGGAACGGCAGGCCCTCGAATCGCCTTCCTGCACGGGCTGTTCGGGCAGGGCCGCAACTGGAACCAGATCGCCAAGGCCCTGAGTGGACCTGCCGGCACGGATGCACGGTGTCTGCTGGTCGACCTCCCTGACCACGGCCGCTCACCCCGGTCGGACGTGTTCTCGTTGGAGGGCTACGCCGACGCGGTGGCGCAGACGCTACGCACCACCGGAGCCGACGATCCGTGGGTGGTCGTCGGTCATTCCCTCGGCGGCAAGACCGCGATGATCCTGGCCCTACGGCATCCGACCCTCGTAGAGCGTCTGGTCGTGGTCGACATCGCCCCGAAGCACTACGGGTCGCTCGAGCGTTTCGAGGGCTATATCCACAGGATGCAAGGGCTGCCGCTGAACGAGCTGAAGAGTCGGGCCGACGCCGAGGCCCGCTTCGTCGAGTCCGACCCGAACGTCAAGGCCTTTCTGCTGCAGAACCTGCGTCGTGACGGTCAGGGGTGGCGTTGGCAGGTCAACCTCGACCTCGTGGCGCGCGACGCGGCCCGAGGGCGGGAGTCGCAGATCGCCGGCTGGCCAGATGCCGTCGACAGCCTTGCGCCCTACCGCGGGCCCGTGCTGTGGATCGCAGGTGGTGACTCGCCGTACATCCAGCGCGACGACGGCGAGCGGATGCGGCGCTACTTCCCCCGCGCCCGGCTGTTCACCATCCAGGGGGTCGGGCACTGGGTGCACTCCGATGCCCCTGACATCGTCGTCACGGCCCTGCGCCGCTTCGTCACCACGCCCCTCACCTGACCCACGCCGCACCATTCCACCCGTCCCCAGCGAACTGAACGCAGTGTTCGTTCTCGAACTCAGTGTTGTAACAGCGCTTTCGAGAACGAACGCTGCGTTCAGCTGGCTTTGGGGGTCAGAGGAGGCGGCGGCCCATGGCCCAGGCGGTCAGCTCGTGGCGCGAGCTGAGCTGCAGCTTGCGCAGCACCGAGCTGACGTGCGTCTCGACCGTCTTCACCGAGATGAACAGCTCTTTGGCCACCTCCTTGTACTGGTAGCCCCGAGCGATCAGGCGCATCACCTCGCGCTCGCGGGCCGAGAGCCGGTCGAGCTCCTCGTCGATCTCGGCCACCTCACCGGCGGTGGCGCCGAAGGCGTCAAGGACGAAGCCCGCCAGCCGGGGGCTGAAGACCGCGTCGCCGTCGGCCACCCGCCCGATGGCCGTGAGCAGCTCGTTGGCGTTGATGGTCTTGGTGACGTAGCCCCGAGCCCCGGCGCGGATGACGGCGATGACGTCTTCAGCGGCATCCGAGACCGAGAGGGCCAGGAATCGCACCGGCACCTCGGCCTGGCTCTGCACGCCGGCACACGCCCGGATGACGTCGGCTCCTCCGCGGCCGTCGCCGCCGGGCAGGTGCACGTCGAGCAGCACGACGTCGGGCCGCTCGGCCTTGATGGCCGCGACGGCCGTCTCGACCGAACCGCCCTCGCCCACGATGTCGAGGTCGTACGCCGCAGTCGAGGCCAAGCCGGTGAGCTCGGCCCGCACGCCGGTGCGGAACATGTGGTGGTCGTCGACGAGCACGATGCGGATCGTCCGCCGGTCGGTCATGAAGAGGTCTCCTCGTGGTGTTGCGGGGGCGTCTCGGATGCCGTCGGGTGAGCGGCGGGAGCCGGGCCGGACGGGGTGGGGCCAGCCGGAGCCGAACCACCCGCGGCCTCGACCGGAAGACGCAGCTCGATCTCGGTGCCGTCGGGTCGGCGACGGATGCTGGCACTGCCGCCGTGGCGCTCCATCCGCCCGATGATCGACTCGCGAACTCCCGCCCGGTCGTGGGGCACCTCGGCCAGCTCGAAGCCGCCGCCGTGGTCGCGCACGAACGCCTCGACCGACTTCGGGCCCACCTCGACGTAGACGGTGATCGGCGGGCTCGCGTGCCGCACCGCGTTCCAGGTCGCCTCGCGCACCGCCTTGACGAGGGCGTCGAGGTGCGGGTCCATGACGCGGTCACCGGTGACGACGACCTGCACGGCCACCCCCTGGAGGTCTTCGATCTCGTTCATCGCGGCGGTGACGGCCGTGCCGAGCGAGTCGGCATGGGCGTCCTGGTCGTACAGGTAGGAGCGCAGCTGACGCTCCTGGGCCCGGGCGAGACGGGCCACCGTCACCGCGTCGCCCGATTGGCGCTGGATGAGCGCCAGGGTCTGGAGCACCGAGTCGTGCAGGTGGGCAGCGATGTCGGCCCGTTCGGTGGCCCGGATGCGAGCGGCTTGTTCCTCACGCAGCCGGCTCCAGAGTCGCAGGATCCACGGGGCGGCCAGCACCGCGACGCCGACCAGGGCCGCCACGACAGCCCCCGCCACCTGCCACAGGTCGCCGATGCTCGTGCCTCTCACGATCAACCCGACCAGGCCGAGGGTGGTGAGCACGAGGCCGACCACGAGCCACACCCACCGCACCGGCCGACGCGAGCCGAGGGCGTCGGTGTCATCGAGCTGGCTCCAGAAGAAGATCGCCCCGATGAAGATGGCCACCACGGGCAGCACCACTTCGGGGTGCAGGTCGAAACCGGCCGTACCCAGCCAGAGCGCCGCCGAGACGACCAGGGCGGTCACCCCGAGCACCGTCAGGATGACGGCCTCGTTGCCGCTGCGCAGCCAGGCCTTGATGCCCGACAGGTCGGGCCGGGGCGGGGCGCTCGCTCCGTTGGCACCGCTCTGGTTGCCGGTCTGGGCATCGGCGGGGGCGCCGGTCTCGGCAATCACCGAGTGGTCGCGCGGTGCCTGACGCATGGTGGCCCAGAGAAAGACGTAGACGGCGAAGCCGGCCCCGAACGGTACGGCGGTGAGGATGAACACGAGCCGAACCACGCGCACCGGCACCCGCAGGTGTTCGGCCAGGCCGATGGCGACGCCGCCGACGACCCGGCCCTCACGGTGACGCAGCAGCGGGGGACGCTGGGGGCGACCGGGGGTGCCGTTGGTGCCGAGGGTGGCCGGGCTGCCAGGTCGGGGCGGCGCCGCGGGAGTCGTACCCGTCGCACCCGTTGCACCCGTCGATGCCCGCGCTGCGGGTGGTCGGGGTGCCTCGAGCGGTGCCGGTGCCGGTGTCACCTCCCCATCCTCGCCCACCCCGCCCCACCAGGGCGAGCCCCAGCGGCCGGTTTGGGGGTCCGTTCAGGGTCTGCTCAGGGTCGACCCTCATGGTGAGGCGGCCGCCGGCTCGGCACTCTGGTGACATGACGAAGAAGACGAACCCCCAGGGTC
>JAKDLG010000051.1 GCA_030452985.1 Humibacillus sp. | reverse complement strand
TCTGTGGCACTGTCCCGCGGGTCACCCCGGGTGGCTGTTGGCCACCACCTTGCCCTGTGGAGCCCGGACGTTCCTCGGCAGGAGCTGCCCCCTGACGCGGCCGCCTGGCCGACTCATCCACGCCCAACCCTAGCGTCCGTACCCACGGTTCGAGGTATTCCGCCGCGCCGCACTGCGTTGGAATACCTCGAACGGAAGATGACGGATGCCGGTCAGTCGCCCTTGACGTTGACGATCTGGTGCAGCGTGTGGCGCACCTCGACGAGATCGGCGGCGTCGATCATCACCTGGTCGATGTCCTTGTAGGCCATCGGGATCTCGTCGATGAACGCGTCGGTGTCGCGGTACTCGATGCCCGCCATCGCCTCCCGCAGCTGCTCGCGGGTGAACCGCTTGCGGGCCGCCGACCGCGAGAAGGCCCTCCCCGCCCCGTGGGGTGAGGAGAACAGCGCGACCGGGTTGCCCTTGCCGGCGACGACGTAGGAGGCCGTGCCCATCGAGCCGGGGATGAGCCCCGCCTCGCCGTGCCGCGCCGAGATCGCGCCCTTCCGCGAGAGCCACACCTGCTTGCCGAAGTGCTTCTCCTGCTCGGTGTAGTTGTGGTGGCAGTTGATCTCCTCCTGCCGCTCCACGCCCTGACCCACCCAGGCCTCGAACGCGGTGACGACCCGGTCCATCATCTCCTCACGGTTGAGCAGCGCGAAGTGCTGCGCCCACCGCATCTGGCGGATGTAGGCCCAGAACTCGTCGGTACCCTCGACCAGGTAGGCGAGGTCCTTGTGCGGCAGCGGGATCCACCACTTGGTGTTGAGCGCCTGCGCCACCTTGATGTGGTGCTGCGCGATCTTGTTGCCGACGCCACGCGAGCCGGAGTGCAGGAACAGCCAGACCCGGTCGGTCTCGTCGAGAGTCACCTCGATGAAGTGGTTGCCCGACCCGAGCGTGCCGAGCTGAAGCCGCCAGTTGCCCACGAAGGATGCCGGGTCGAACTCGGCCCTCGTCGCCCGTTCCTCGAGGTCGGCGACCCGCCGCTGCGTGTGCTCGAGCTCGACCGTCACGTTGTAGACGCCGGCCGAGAGCGGCACCGCAGCCTCGATCGCCCGACGCACGGGAGCGGCATCCGAGGGCAGCTGATCACGGGTGAGCTGGGTGCGCACCGCGATCATGCCGCAGCCGATGTCGACCCCGACGGCTGCGGGCATGATCGCCCCGAGGGTCGGGATGACCGAGCCGACGGTCGCGCCGAGACCGAGGTGGGCGTCGGGCATGAGGGCCACATGCGGGTGGATGAACGGCATCGTGGCCGTGGTCAGCGCCTGCTCTCGCGTGGCGGGTTCGAGGATCGATGCCCAGTTGAGCAGCCGACTGTTGATCTTCTCCATGGTTCCTTCTCGTCGGTTGTAGGAGCCTCGAACCCTAGACGCCGACCCACCCCCGGTTCGATGTATTTAGCGGTCATACCTGACCGCTGAATACATCGAACCGGGGGTGACGTCGTGGCCTTGCCCTTCGAGGTACCGGCCTGCGAGAGCGGGTAGTAGGGGACAGGTCCGTTCGCCCTGGTCCCCTCAGGCGACGACCGAGAGGGAGACCTTGCCCATCGCGATCTCGGCGGTGTCGACCCGCACGTGCACAGACTCACCCGGGCGCGCCGTGCCCGAGGCCTTCGCGACGACCCCGATCTCGGTGAGCTGCACCGTGACGCTCTTGTCGTTCGCGTCAACCACGACGGCCTGCAGCCGTTGCCCGACGAAGGCGAGCAGCTCGGCGGCCTCGACCGCATCGGTGCACGCCCGCGCCACCCCGTTCGCGACCTTGTCGGAGGTCGCCATGATCGCGGGCAGTCCCGGCAGCGCGTCGCGTACCCAGTCGGGCACCTCGACACCCGACGAGAGGGCCTCGCAGATCACCAGTCCGAAGCGGTCGACCAGCCGGCGCAGGGGGGCGGTGACGTGGGCGTAGGGGCTCGCGACGGCTGCGTGCAGCGGCTGCTCGGGCGGTGCACCGTCGAACGGGGTGTAGGCCGCCCCCCGGAACAGCGCGGTCGCCTCGTGGATGAGGGCCAGCTGCCGGGGGTTTGTGCGGTCGAGGGTGCGCAGAAACTCGCCGTAGCGCATGTCGTGGGGCCAGGGAACTCCGGCCGCCGCGGCCTGCCGTCGGAAGCGCTGGAGGCTTCGCGGGTCGGGCGGCGGCATCGTCCGCAGGATGCCGATCTGCCCGGCCAGCATCATCTCCGCGGCACCCATTCCGCTCAGCAGCGAGATCTGCGCGTTCCAGTCCTCCGCGTCGACCAGGGGTCGGAACGACACCTCGAAGCCGCCGTCGTCGTCCTCCGTCACCTCCTGCTCGGGCATGGGCAGGCTCGCGCCTCCGCGCTCCCGCTCGAGCAGCACCCGCTTCTCGCCGATCTCCTTGAGCAGCATCAGGCATTCGTCGGCCTTGCCGTCGTCGACGGCAGCCTGCACCTCGGTGTAGTCGTAGCGCCGCACGCTGCGGACCATGGCGCGGTAGACCCGCACGCCGGTCGTCGTCGCGTCCGTCGCGAGCTCGATGTCCCAGACGAAGGCCGGGCGCACCTGGTCGGGAAGCAGGCTGGCGGCTCCCTCGCTCAGCTCGGTGGGGTGCAGCTGAACCCGCAGGTCAGGACAGTAGACCGTCTGCCCGCGCCGTCGGGCCTCCTCGTCGATCGCGCCGCCCACACGCACGAAGGCGGGGACGTCGGCGATGGCGTAGCGCACCCGGTAGCCCTCCCCCGCCCGCTCGAGGAACATCGCCTGGTCGAGGTCCTGCGAGGTCGCCGGGTCGATGGTGATGAACGGCACGGCAGTCTCGTCACGGTCAGGCAGCGCGGCGCCTTCGGCCGCGTGGCTGGCCTCCTCGAGAACCGGTGCCGGGAAGTCGGGATGGATGCCGAACTCGTCACGGATGGCGGCGAACCGCGCGGTGAGCGACGCGCCGATCCCTCGGTCGTCGTGCCCGGGCCGATAGATGATGCTGCGTCGCGACATGGCGGCCACCCTACGCACCGAACCGCGCCGACGTGGGCACGGCGCGTTGACGAGCTGCACGCTGCATAGGCTGTCGCCCGTGCTGATCCTCCTCCCCCCGTCAGAGGGCAAGACCGGGGCGAAGCGGGGCCGACCACTCGACCTCGG
Source organism: Humibacillus sp. (assembly GCA_030452985.1). Taxonomy (GTDB): domain Bacteria; phylum Actinomycetota; class Actinomycetes; order Actinomycetales; family Dermatophilaceae; genus DSM-29435. Next base: position 26,290 of record JAKDLG010000051.1, on the reverse strand, counting down.
CACCCTCTCGTTCCCCGAGCTCACGGCGATGCGCCGCGCCGTCGTCGATGACGTCGTGGCGGCGAGCGGCCGCCCCGATGCCTCCTCGGTGCTCGGCATCAACCCCAACCTGGCCGACCAGATCGAGCGCAACACCCGGTTGCACACCGCTCCGGCGGCGGCGGCCGTGCGGGTCTACTCGGGGGTGCTCTACCAGGCCCTCGACCACCAGACGCTCGACCCGGCATCCGTCCGGCGGGCCAACCGGCAGGTGGTGATCGTCTCGGCGATCTTCGGCGCCCTGCACCTCACCGACCGCATCCCGGCCTACCGCGTCGACGTCTGCAGCACGCTGCCCCACGCCGGCTACCTCGCACGGTCATGGCGGCCGCCTCTCGCTGCGGCACTCGAGGCGGCCGTGCGGCCGCGAGAGCTGGTCGTCGACTGCCGCTCAGACACGTACGCGTCGCTGTGGCGCCCCCGCGGCGCCCTGGCACACGGGTGGGTGCACATCAAGGTGCCGGGTGCCTCGCACATGGCCAAGTACACCCGCGGCCTCGTCACCCGAGAGCTCGTCTCGGGGCCGGCACCGCGAACCCCGACCGACCTCACCGAGCGCCTGCGCGAACGGTTCATCGTCGACCTGGCGCAGCCGGTCAGACCCGGGCGGCCGTGGACGCTCTCGGTCAACGAACGCGGATGACCCCAACCGACGGCGACATCACGACAGTCTCCCGGTGAACGACCCGGCCCTGCTCGCCGAGCGGGTGCTGCCCGTGCTGGCGTTCCGCGGTGGTCCCGACCCGCAAGCGGGTCGAGCCGGGCCGGCATCCGCAAGCTGCGGTGCGGTCCGGCCCTGTGGCGTCAGGCCGTGTCGTCGCCGGCCAGGTGGTCTGCGACCGGAACCACGACCGAGGTTCCCGACGGCCCGAGGTATACGCGTTGCTCACTGGGCACGAGCCGGCTGAAGTCGTGGACGCCGTCGGCGTTGCCCGAGTTGCGCAGATGCAGCGGGTGGGCGCCGCTCGAGATCTGGAGGCGCAGCCGGTGGCCACGCCGCACGAGCGCGGCGGTGGCACCGAGGCGCACCTCGTGGTGGCTCGGGCCGCCCATGACGCCGCGCTCGGCCGCGCCGTCGTCGACCACCCGGACGTACCCATCGGCGATGTTCCACGACCGGCCCTTGCCGTCGACCTCACAGAGGCGCAAGAACAGGTCGACCGTCGGGTTGCTCGACGACAGCACCACGTTGGCAACGACCTCGCCCGCCACGAGTGTGTCAACAGCCAAGGGGTCGGTCGTCCAGCAGAGCACGTCGGATCGGCGTTCGCGCTCGCGCTGCCGTTTGCGACCAGCCGTCCACGGGTTGAGCGACCGCCCACCGGTCATCGGGGTCGGGTCGGCCGGGTCGTAGCGGTAGCCCTCCTTCGACTCGCCCGAGGGCGCGTCATCGCGCAGTGCGCCGCCGGGGTGCAGGTGGTAGGTGTGGGCGCGTCCGGCGGGCGGCCATGCGTCCAGGTCCAGCCATCGCGACGACCCGATCGGCTTGATGCGCACGGGAGGCTCATCGTGGGCCTCCTCGACCCCTGCCAGCTGCCGCAGCGACTCCTGCACGGCGACCGGCCCGAGGCCCTGCGACACGTGGGTCCACGGCCCGGCCACCAGCCGAACCGGTCGCCCGGCCGCTCTCAGGGCGATGAAGTCCTCGACCTGGGTGTGTCCGAACAGGTCGTACCAGCCCGCCACGAGCACGAGCGGCGGCACCGACTCCGGAACGGTCGCGAAGTCGACCGGCTGCCACCAGGGGTCGTGGCCGTCGTGGGCGAGCCAGTCCTGGAAGAACGGGGAGTCCGAGCCGGTGGCCGTCTGCACCGCCCGCGTGGGTGGGATCGCGTCAGAGCCCCGTTGGACACCGCGACGCCCCCGGAGCGCGCTACGGGCCTGGTGCAGCACGGAGCCCTCCATGCCGTCGAGCAGCAGGTTCCAGACAACCGCGGTCTCCATACCGAAGCCGCCACGGTGGTGGATGATCGAGCGCAGGAACGAGCGGGCCGAGATGCCGATGACCATCGCCTCGACCGAGGCTGGGGTGTCGCGGGTCAGTGCCCACTGGGTCAGCCCGACGTAGCTGAACCCGTAGGTGTGGATGCGGCCGGTGAACCACGGTTGCGCCTCCAGCCAGGCCACGCAGTCAAGCCCGTCGTCGGCCTCGGTGAAGAACGGGTCGAACGTGCCGCCGGAGCCGAAGTGACCTCGGCAGCTCTGCACCACGACGTGGTGGCCGCGCTCAGCAAACACCCGGGCCTCCGCGATGAAGCTGTCACGGCCGTACGGGGTGCGGGTCAGCAGCACCGGCTGGTCAGGATGCCGTTCGGCGGGGGCCCAGTGGTCGGTGAGCAGCACCGTGCCGTCGCTCATCCGTACCGGAATGTCGCGCTCGACCCGAACCCCGCCGGTGCGCACCTGCGGCAGGGCCTGGGTGAGCTGCCGGTGCCGCAGGCGCTGCATGGGCGAGAGTCGCGCAGCGGCCTGTAGCCCGGGTTCCTCGATCAGCGCCATGGTCATCGTCCTCTTCGCCGGCCCGCCGTACCGGCACGAGACCGGATGCCGGAAACGTAACCCACCGTCAGGCGAGGGCGCGCGTCAGGTCGGCGACGAGGTCGCGTACGTCCTCGAGACCGACCGAGACCCGCAGCACTCCGTCGGTGATACCGACCGCCGTCCGCGCTTCGGGTGACAGTCGACGATGGGTCGTGGTCGCCGGGTGTGTGACGAGCGACTTGCTGTCGCCGAGGTTGTTGCTGATCTCGATGATCTCCAGGGCGTTCATCATGGCGAACGCCTCGGCCTTGCCGCCATCGAGCTCGAACGTCACCACCGTGCCACCGCCAGACATCTGCCGGGTGGCGAGCTCGTGCTGCGGATGCGACTCGAGGAACGGGTGCACGACTCGCTTGACCGACGGGTGCGACTCAAGAAAGTGGGCCACCTCGAGCGCACTGGCTGCCATCCGCTCGACCCGCAGCGACAGCGTCTCAAGGCCCTTGACCAGCACCCACGCGTTGAACGGAGACATGGCCGGGCCCGTATGGCGCATCAGGTTCTGCACCGGGCCGTCGATGAACTCCTTCGACCCGAGCACCGCGCCACCCAGCGTGCGACCCTGGCCGTCGAGGTGCTTGGTCGCCGAGTAGACGACGATGTCAGCGCCGAACTGGAAGGGCTTGCTGAACACCGGCGTGCCGAACACGTTGTCGACCACCACCGCAGCGCCCGCCGCATGGGCCAGGTCGCTGACCGCCTGGATGTCGACCAGCTCCTGCATGGGGTTGCTCGGCGTCTCGAAGAAGACAGCCGTCGTGGGCTCGGCCAGCGCCTCCCGCCAGGCGTCGAGGTCGGCGCCGTCGACGAAGACGGTCTCGACCCCCCACCGGGGCAGGATCTCGTCGAGGATCACGAAGCACGAGCCGAACAGCGCACGCGACGACACGACCCGGTCCCCCTGACCGAGCAGCGCCGCCAGGGCCACGAACACCGCCGACATGCCCGACCCCGTGGCGAAGCAGGCCTCCGCCCCCTCGAGCCGGCGCAGCCGCTCCTGGAACATCGCCACGGTGGGGTTGCCGTAACGCGAGTAGATGAAGCGGTCGACGTCACCCTTGAAGGCCGCCTCGGCATCCTCCGCCGACGGGTAGATGAACCCCGACGTCAGGTAGAGCGCCTCGGAGGTCTCCTGGAACTCGCTGCGAGACAGGCCTGCTCGCACGGCTACGGTATCGGGATGCCACTGGTCGGCCGCGCTGTCTCCGGTGCCGCTCATCCCTGCACCCACGGCAGGCCCGCGACCTTCCAGCCCGCGACGACCCGGTGCCGCTGGTCGTCGTGCGGGCCCTCGAAACCCTCGAGCACGTTGTACGCCTCCGCCCAGCCGTCGCGCGTGGCCACCTCGGCAGCGGCGATCGAGCGCACCCCCGACCGGCAGAGAAAGTAGACGGGCTGGTCGTGGGCGACGCCGGCATCCTCGAGGTCGCTGGTGAACAGCTCGTTCACCCCGCCGTCGGGATAGCTCTGCCACTCGACCTGAACGACCTCCTTGCCGATGGGCCCGAGATCGGGGAGCCCGACGTAGGCCCACTCCGCTCGGGTGCGCACGTCGACGAGCACGGCATCCGGTTGGTCGCGCAGGGCGGCCCAGGCATCGTCGGGAGTCACGTCACCGGCATACGTCATGTGACCGAATATCGCACAGCGGCGTTCAGCCGAGGTGGTCGGTCCGGTTGGTGAAAGCGACCGAGGCGGTGCCGTCGGGCCACACCTCGACCCCGCTCAGGCTCCCGGGTGCCGTGGCCAGCGCCCAGAACCGGTCGGCGGGAATGCCGAGCACCTCCCCCACCACTGTCAGCACCCCTCGACGGGTGGTGAGCACGACGACGGTGCCGCCCTGCAGAGCCAGCTGTTCGTAGGCCGCCCGCACTCGCGGATCAGGGCCCCTCCCGCTGGCCGCCACCCAGTCGTCCTGGGGCTCCAGGTCGACTCCGAGAGCATGGGCGACCGCTGAAACCGACTCTGCGGCATCGCTGCTCGACACCAACCGACCGGCGTCACCGACGAGGCGGCGCACTGCCTGGGCCACGCGGGTCGCCTCTGCGGAGGAGGCCGGCTCCTGCACGAGCAACAGACGCAGCGCCTCTCGCGTCGTCGCCTCGACACCCGCCTGGCTGCGGGCGACCGCACCGGTCGCACTGTCGGCGGCCGCGGCGCTCGCGGGCGTGACGTCGGGCCCCTCGTCTGCGGGCGTCTCGACCGGGTCACCGGAGCCGATCGGAACACGGTGCACCGAGTGGCCGTCCATGGCCTCGTTGCTCAGGGCGTCGGCGGCCTTGTTCTTCTCGCGCGGGATCCACTCGAAGTCGACCGAGCCACCGGCCGAGCTGATCTCGGAGCACAGCTCACGGGCTTCGAGGGCGAGCCGTCGCATGTCCTCGTGCTTGATCTTCCAGCGCCCCGCCATCTGCTCCACGACGAGCTTGGAGTCCATCCGCGCCACGACCTCGGCCGTCGCGTCGATGTCGAGCACGGCGCGTAGGCCCGCGATCAGGCCGGAGTACTCGGCGACGTTGTTGCTGGCCTTGCCCAACGGCTCGGCGAGCTCGACCAGCACCACGCCACTCGCCGCCTCGCGAACAAGCGCCCCGTAGCCGGCCACCCCCGGGTTCCCCCGGGAGCCGCCGTCGGCCTCGATCACGAGGCGACGGGCGGTGCCCGCCCTATCGGTTCCGCGCCGCTTCGCCGTGCCGGATGCCGCTGGGGTCACAGCCCCGACTCGCCGGTGCGGATCATGATGCGTCGACATTCCTCGCAGCGCACCACCTCATCCTCTGCGGCGGTACGGATGCGGTTCAGATCGACGTTGTTGAGCTCGAGGCGACAGCCCCCACACCGACGATGCTTGAGCTCGGCGGCGGCGAGGCCACCGCTCGTCAGACGGATCTTTTCGTACAGAGCCGACAGCTCGTCGCCGATGCCGGCCACGATGTCGGCCCGGCCGGAGGCCACCTTCTCGGCCTCCTGGTCGAAGGCGCGCAGGGCGTCATCGAGCTCGACCTCGAGGGCCTCGACCCGTTCGGCCAGCGCGGCACGCTGCCCCTCGAGCGCGGTGACCCTGGCGGCGAGCGTCTCGGCCCGCTCCATCACCTCGATCTCCACGTCCTCGAGGGCGTTCTGGCGGCGGGCGAGCGAGGTGAGCTCGTGCTGCAGGGCCTGTAGGTCCTTGGGGGTGCCCTGCCCGGCATCCAGCCGCTTCTGGTTGCGCGCCGCCCGGTCACGCACGAGCTGCACGTCCTGCTCCGACTTCCCGAGCTCGCCCTGCACGTCGTCGGCCGCCGTGCGAGCGTTGACGATGTCGGTCTCGAGCGATGACAGCTCGGCGCGAGCCTGCGCGAGCGACGGCGTCTGGGGCAGGTGGGCGCGAGCGTGGGTGATCTGGTCGAGGCGCGTGTCGATGGCCTGCAGGTCGAGCAGGCGCCACTGGCGTGACGGGTCAGCTTTCAGGGGGCACCTCCGGTGACGGCGTGGCGGTGTTCGCGCCGACCACAAAGGTCCACGGCTCGGTGCGAACGACAGAGATTCTCGAAGCGACCCTAGCCGGTGGCGCGGTGCTCTCCCCCAGCGCCGCGTGCAGACGGGCGCGCACGCTCTCGAGCCAGAGCGACTCCGTGGCCCAGTGACCGGCGTCGACCAGGTAGGGAGGCCCACCGCCCGACTCCTCGCGGGCCTCGAGAACCGGGTGGTGACGCAGGTCGGCAGTGACGTAGACGTCGGCGCCGCACGCTCGCGCCTGCTCGAACCGGTCGTCGCCGGCGCCCCCCATCACCGCCACGACCCGCACGGTGGCCTCGGGTTCGCCACTGACCCGGATCCCGCCGGCCGTGCCCGGCAGCACCGCCGCCAAGGTCGTCGCGAACGCGGCCAAAGACGACGGGACGGCCAGCACTCCCACCCGTCCGGCGGCATACGGCCGACCATCCCTGCCCTCCAGCGTCGACAGCGCACGCTGCTCGGTCAGCCCGAGGGCGTCCGCGAGCACCGACGAGACGCCCGGCTGCGCGACATCGGCGTTCGTGTGCGCCACGAAGAGGGCCACCCCGTTCTCGACGAGGCGTGTCACGGCCGCACCCTTCGCGTTCGTCGTCGCCACCGAATGGATGCCGTGCAGCAGCAGCGGGTGGTGGGTCACCAGCAGGTCGGCCTCCCACGCCACCGCCTCGTCGATGACGGCCAGGGTCGGGTCGACGGCGAACAGGATGCGGCGCACCGGGCGGGCGAGATCACCCGCGACGAGACCCACCCGGTCCCAGGGGGCGGCGCTCCCGGGCGGGTACAGGTCGTCGAGAGCCGCCACGACATCACGAAGCACGAGGTGGTCCACGTGGGCCCGGCCGGGCTCGAACCGACGACACCCGCGGTGTAAACGCGGTGCTCTACCAACTGAGCTACAGGCCCCACTTGCTCCGACCGGCACCGGCCGAAGGGAGTGCCGTCATTGTGCCAGCCCGTCAGGCGGGCCCGTCACCATCGGTCACCCGAGGCGCCCACCTTCACCGACCGTGACCCTCAAGCACCCGAGACTGCGGGGGGTGGCGGTATCTGCCGCAGCGCAGCCAGAGCGGCGCGGTAGCAGGAGAAGTCGCGGCGCTGCCCGGCCTCCTTGACCTCTGACCACACCAACGTGCCGGCTCGGTCGACCAGGAAGGTGCCTCGGCGGGCCGAGCCGTCGTGGTCGTTGAACACGCCGTAGGCCCGCGCCACCTCGCCGTGCGGCCAGAAGTCGGAGAGCAACGGGAAGAAGTGCCCCTCGGCGTCGGCCCAGGTGCGCAGCGAGAACATCGGGTCGCACGAGATGGTGAAGACCTGGATGTCGCCGTCCTGGAAGTCTTCGAGACCGTCGCGGATCTCGCGCAGCTCGCCGGTGCAGATCCCAGAGAACGCGAACGGGTAGAACACGACGACCGCGTTCTTGCGGCCCCGAACATCCCGCAGGCTCACCTCACCGCCGTACTGGTCGGTCAGGGTGAAGTCGGGCGCTGACGCGCCGACGACCGGAGTGCTGTCGAGGGCGTCACGCACCTGAGTGGGGGTCATGCCCCCAGTGTGCCAGTGAGGGCGACTCAGCGCCGAGGACCCTTCGGCGGCATCAGGCGGATGCCGGCCCATTCTCGCGAGACGTTGACCTGACCGCCCGTCTGCAGCCCGGCGGTCGATGCCGCCTCCTCGACCACGCTCGCGTCAACGTGCCCGACCCGGCCGGCCTTCGGGATCAGCAGCACCACGTACCCCTGGTCGAAGAGCTTGGTGAGCCCGTCGACCATCAGGTCGACGAGGTCGTCATCACCGTCGCGGTACCAGATGAGCACGCCGTCGGCGCCGTCCTTGAAGTCCTCGTCCTCGAGATCCGAGCCGACGACATCCTCGATGTCGAAGCGCAGGTCGTCGTCGACGTCTGCGTCGTACCCGAACTCCTGCACGACCTGCCCCTTGGCGAAGCCGAGCTTGAGCAGGGACGCCGCTCCCGGCTGCCTACCGGTCTCGCTCACGTGCACCAGCCTTTCTGCCCTCTCGCCCGCCACCCGTGCCGGGGGATGAGTCTCACGGACACCGTTTTGCGCTGTCGATTTACCTTCTTGTGGTCAAAGTCCACCCGGTCGGGGAGCAACACGCAAGCCTGCGCCTCCGCCCGGATGCGCCCCACGGTATCGGCGGACGGGCCGGGGCGGTGCTTCCGGGTGAGATCCACCCGTTCCGAACGGCCTCGGCCGGTGTCAGGTGAGGTCCTCCGCCGGCCTGCAGACCCGTCCGTGACGACGGCCGGGGTTTGGGGGAAGATGAAGGAAGCAGCGTCGTCACCGACCGGTAGAGCGACGCGCCGTCGCGAAGAGAAAGGACCCACGACGTGGCATCCCAGGGCGGACCGATCCTCAACGGCATCCCCAGTCAGCTTCCGGACATCGACCCCGACGAGACGCAGGAGTGGCTCGACTCGCTCGATGCGGTGCTCGACGAGAAGGGTCGCACCCGCGCCCGGTACATCATGCTCAAGCTGATCCAGCGAGCGCGTGAGAAGCAGGTGGGAGTGCCGTCGCTGACGGCGACCGACTACATCAACACGATCGGCCCCGAACGCGAGCCGTGGTTCCCGGGCGATGAAGACGTCGAGCGCGAGTTCCGTCGCTACGTGCGGTGGAACGCGGCGATCATGGTGCACCGGGCCCAGCGGCCCGGCATCGGGGTCGGCGGCCATATCTCCACCTACGCCAGTGCCGCCACGCTCTACGAGGTGGGCATGAACCACTTCTTCCGCGGCAAGGACCACCCCGGCGGCGGTGACCAGGTGTTCTTCCAGGGTCACGCCTCCCCCGGCATGTACGCCCGCAGCTTCCTCGAGGGGCACCTCTCCGAGGCCCAGCTCGACGGCTTCCGGCAGGAGAAGAGCCACCTCGTCGACGGCACGATCGAGGCCGTGCCGAGCTACCCCCACCCCCGGCTGCTGCCCGGCTACTGGGAGTTCCCGACGGTGTCGATGGGCATCGGCCCGATGAACGCCATCTACCAGGCCCAGTTCAACAAGTACCTGCAGAACCGCAGCCTGAAGGACACCAGCCAGCAGCACGTCTGGGCCTTCCTCGGCGACGGCGAGATGGACGAGGTCGAGTCGCGCGGCGCCCTGCAGTGGGCAGCCAACGAGGAGCTCGACAACCTCACCTTCGTCATCAACTGCAACCTGCAGCGGCTCGACGGGCCGGTGCGCGGCAACGGCAAGATCATCCAGGAGCTCGAGGCGTTCTTCCGGGGTGCCGGCTGGAACGTCATCAAGGTCGTCTGGGGCCGCGGCTGGGACCCCCTGCTCGCTGCCGACCGCGACGGCGCGCTCGTGCACATCATGAACGACACCAACGACGGCGACTACCAGACCTTCCGTGCCAACGACGGCAAGTACGTGCGCGACCACTTCTTCGGCCGCGACCCGCGCACCGCGAAGATGGTCGAGAACTGGACCGACGAGTCGATCTACTGGGACCTCAAGCGCGGTGGGCACGACTACCGGAAGGTGTACGCGGCCTACAAGGCGGCCATGGAGCACACCGGCCAGCCGACCGTCATCCTCGCCAAGACGATCAAGGGCTACGGGCTGGGTTCGCACTTCGCCGGGCGCAACGCGACCCACCAGATGAAGAAGATGACGCTCGATGACCTGAAGGGATTCCGCGACAGCCTGCGCATCCCGATCACCGACGAGCAGCTCGAGGCCGACCCGTACCAGCCGCCGTACTACCACCCCGGCGCCGACAGCCCGGTGGTGAAGTACTCGGTCGACCGGCGGCGCAAGCTCGGAGGCACCCTGCCGAACCGTCGCGTCGACTTCGAGCCGCTCACCCTGCCTGGCGACGAGGTCTACGCCCAGGTGAAGAAGGGCTCGGGCAAGCAGGAGGTCGCCAGCACGATGGCGTTCGTGCGCCTGCTCAAGGACCTGTTGCGCGACAAGGGAATCGGCCAGCGCATCGTGCCGATCATCCCCGACGAGGCTCGCACCTTCGGCATCGACGCGTTCTTCCCGACGATCAAGATCTACAACCCGCACGGGCAGAACTACACGCCGGTCGACAACGAGCTGATGCTGGCCTACCGCGAGGCGACCGACGGCCACATCTTGCACCTCGGGATCAACGAGGCGGGCTCGGTGGCGGCGTTCACGGCGGTCGGCACGTCGTACGCGACGCATGGCGAGCCGATGATCCCGATCTACGTCTTCTACTCGATGTTCGGCTTCCAGCGCACGGGTGACTTCATCTGGGCGGCCACCGACCAGATGACGCGCGGGTTCCTCATCGGGGCCACGGCCGGGCGCACCACCCTGACCGGCGAGGGTCTGCAGCACGCCGACGGCCACAGCCCGTTGCTCGCCTCGACCAACACCGCCGTGCGGCACTACGACCCGGCCTACGTCTACGAGATCGCCCACATCATGCAGCACGGCCTGGCCGAGATGTACGGCCCCGACACCACCCTCGAACGGGCCAACCACATCTACTACCTCACCGTCTACAACGAGCCGATGATCCAGCCGAAGGAGCCCGACGACGTCGACGTCGAGGGCATCATCAAGGGCATGCACCGGATCGCCTCGACCGACACCGAGGGCTGGCAGCACGAGGCGCCCCGCGCGCAGATCCTCGGATCTGGGGTCGGTGTGCCGTGGGCCCTCGAGGCGCAGCAGCTGCTCGCCGACGACTGGGGCGTGGCGGCCGACGTGTGGTCGGTCACCTCGTGGAACGAGCTGCGCCGCGACGGCCTCGCCGCCGACGAGCAGGAGTTCCTCTCCCCCGACGAGGAGCCGATCGTGCCCTGGGTCACCCAGTGCCTGCGGGACGCCGACGGCCCGGTCATCGCCGTGTCCGACTACATGCGCGCGGTGCAGGACCAGATCCAGCCCTGGGTGCCCGGCCCGTTCGCGTCGCTCGGCGCCGACGGCTTCGGCTTCAGCGACACCCGCCCGGCCGCTCGACGGTTCTTCCACATCGACGGCCCGTCGGTGGCGGTGCGCGCGCTGCAGCTGCTCGCCAAGGAGGGCAAGATCGACGCCGACGTGCCGGCCAAGGCCGCCGACAAGTACCGCCTTGACGACGTGACCGCCGGCACCTCGGGCAACGCGGGCGGCGAGAGCTGACCGAGGCTCCTTCTCGGATGCCGCTGAGCCCGCTTCTCCCCGAGAGGCGGGCTCAGCGGCATCCGGGCTGCGCTTCGTTGCACGGCACGGGGCACGGGGCACAGACGGCGCGGCGCCGAGCAGGTCGGGCCCCGAAGCACACTCCGCGCGGCGCCGAGGAGGCCTGGCCCCGAAGCACACTCCGCGCGGCGCCGAGCAGGCCTGGCCCCGAAGCACAGCCCGCGCGACGCCGAGCAGGTCGGGCCCCGAAGCACAGCCCGCGCGACCACGGCAGGCTCAGGCCGCGCAGGCCAGGGCCTCGGCCACGAGCCCGCGAACGCGAGCCGGATCGTCGAGGTCGGCCCACACGAGCCGCACGACGACCCACCCGGCTCGTCGCAGGGCGTCCTCGCGCCGCTTCTCGTCAAAGAGCACCCGCCGGTCGCCATCGGCGTACTTGACCGCCCCGTCGAACTCGACGAGCACCCGGGTGCCACGAATCCGGAAGTCGGCCCGGTACCGACGACCCTCCACGACGACCTCGAGCTGTGGCTCGAGGTCGTATCCCAGGCAGTCGAGCACGAAGGCCGTTCGGCTCTCACCGGGCGACTCGTGACCCGCGTCGGCGAGCGGAAGCGCGGCCCGCACCGGGCCGATCCCTCGATGGCTACCGAACGCGGCGACCGAAGCTGCCAGGTCGCCTGGGCTGACCCGTCCCAGACGCAGTGCTGCGTCGGCGGGCACCAACGCTGCCTCCGGCCCCGCCAGCAACCCGGCCTGCACGATGGCGTGGGCCAGCGGCATGGCGCCGGGCCGGTCGTTCGACCCTTCCGGCGGCAGCCGCACACCGGACACCGAACGGTGGATCACCAGCCCGTCGCGTCGCACGCTCACGCTGCGACGACCACCAGCGCTGCTACCACTCGCCGTGTCGTCGACGACGGAGGTCAGGTGCACGGTCGACAGGTCGGCTCGATACGTGGGCAGCTCACGGCAGATGAGCAACGAGTGGTGGCTGATCGCGGCGCGCGAGCGAAACTGACGCCCCAGAGCCAGGGCCGTCAGCAGGTGTCGTCGCTCACGCGACGGTGGCTCCGGCCCCAGCACGGTGAACCAGCCGCGGCTGAGGCGAAGCACCTCGCCCCGATCGCACAGCCGCGAGAGGGCGTGCCGGTCGAGGCCCCGGCGGGCGGCATCGGCAGAGCTGAACACCCCGTCGCGCCCGATCAGCCCCAGCAGCCCGAGCAGCGCTGAAGGGGAGGTCACGGACGGGGTCGAGGCGAGGCTCATGCCGGTAGCATCGCCACGCTCGGCTCGCCGTCCGAGGCGGCGACGGGAGCCTGTGGACGGGCACCTTCGCCCGACCGGAGGTGTGGATCGTCGCACGCGCTGTGTTTCGGGGCACCCCGACCCCTTCGCCGCGCAGTCCCGAGCCCGAACGGCAGCCCCGAGCCCGAAAGGCAGCCCGAGGGTCGACAGGCGGCTCCACGGCATCCACTTGGATAGGTATGCATGACTGTGCATATAATTTCAACATGTCAAAGGTCCTCACCTCGCTCCCCGTCGGTGAACGCGTCGGAATCGCCTTCTCCGGCGGTCTCGACACCTCGGTGGCGGTGGCCTGGATGCGCGAGAAGGGGGCCGTCCCGTGCACCTACACGGCCGACCTCGGGCAGTACGACGAGCCCGACATCGACTCGGTGCCCGGCCGGGCGGTTGCGTACGGGGCCGAAATCAGCCGCCTCGTCGACTGTCGGACCGCCCTCGTCGAGGAGGGCCTCTCGGCCATCGCCTGCGGAGCGTTCCACATCCGCAGCGGCGGCAAGACCTACTTCAACACCACTCCCCTGGGCCGGGTCGTCACCGGCACGCTGCTGGTGCGCGCCATGCAGGACGACGACGTGTCGATCTGGGGCGACGGCTCGACCTTCAAGGGCAACGACATCGAGCGGTTCTACCGTTACGGCCTGCTCGCCAACCCGTACCTGCGCATCTACAAGCCGTGGCTCGACGCCGACTTCGTCGCCGAGCTCGGTGGCCGGCACGAGATGTCGCAGTGGCTGACCGCGCGCGACCTGCCCTACCGGGCCAGCGCCGAGAAGGCCTACTCCACCGACGCCAACATCTGGGGCGCCACCCATGAGGCGAAGACGCTCGAGTTTCTCAACGAGTCGATGGAGGTCGTCGCGCCGATCATGGGCGTGGCCTACTGGGACCCCGCCGTGGCCATCGAGACCGAAGACGTCACGGTCACCTGGGAAGCCGGCCGTCCGGTCGCCATCAACGGCCAGGCGTTCCCGGATGCCGTCGCCCTCGTCAACGAGGCCAACACCATCGGCGGTCGGCACGGGCTGGGCATGAGCGACCAGATCGAGAACCGCATCATCGAGGCCAAGTCTCGCGGCATCTACGAGGCCCCGGCCATGGCGCTGCTGCACCTGACCTACGAGCGCCTGGTGGCCGCCATCCACAACGAGGACACCATCGCGAACTACCACGCGGAGGGTCGCAAACTGGGCCGCCTGCTCTACGAAGGCCGCTGGCTCGACCCGCAGAGCCTGATGATCCGCGAGTCGCTGCAGCGGTGGATCGCCTCGGCCGTCACCGGGGAGGTCACCGTGCGCCTGCGTCGCGGCGACGACTGGCTGTTCGTGAACACGGCGGGTCCGGCGTTCAGCTACCACCCCGAGAAGCTGTCGATGGAGCGCACCGAGGACGCCGCCTTCGGCCCCGTCGACCGCATCGGACAGCTGACGATGCGCAACCTCGACATCGCGGACACGCGCTCCAAGCTGGAGCAGTATGCCGCTGCCGGCCTGCTCGGGCAGGGCGCCACCGACCTGGTCGGCGAACTGGCCCCTGGAGGAGCTGCGGCCATCTCGGCCAACCCGGCAGCAGCCGGAGTCGACGCCGAGGACGACATGCTCGACCGGGCCGCCATGGAGTTCGGTACCGACTGACCGCTCTGCTTTGTGGGTACGGTCGAGGCATGAGCGACGACGGAAAAATGACTGTCCACCGCACGATCGACGCCTCGGCCGCCGACATCTTCGACGTGCTGAGCAACCCCAAGCGCCACCCCGAGCTCGACGGCTCAGGGTTCATCCGCTCCGACGAGAAGGCCGAGCGCATCAAGGCGGTGGGTGACGTGTTCCGGATGAACATGGAAGGCCCGCACATGGGCGGCGAGTACCAGACCGACAACACCGTCAGCGGCTTCGACCACAACAAGCTCATCGCCTGGAAGACCGCACCGGCCGACACCGACCCGCCCGGGTGGGAGTGGCTGTGGGAGCTCGACCCGCAGGGACCCGAATCGACCGACGTCACCCTCACCTACGACTGGTCGAAGGTGACCGACAAGAAGATCCTCTCGCTGGTGAGCTTCCCGCTCATCAGCGAGGGGGAGCTCGAGGACTCCCTCGGCAAGCTCGCCTCCTCGGTCTCGAGCTGATCCGGCGCCCCCCACCCTGCGCCGCGACAGGTCACCCCGAGCCACCGCGCCGACCTCGAGCCCGGCCGCCGACCCGCAGCGGCCGGGCTCGTTCGCGTTGAGACCGTTTGTGGAGCGCCTACAAACCACCAGCTCCGAACCCTAGGCTGGGCCGGGTGAACCAGCCTCCTCGTCGACGCCCGAGCGACGCCACCGCGCTCGCCGTCGACCAGAGCGCCGGCGAGCTGGCGACACTCGCGTCGCAGCGGATGGAGACCAACCTGCGCTGGTACCGCGAGCTGTCGGCCGAGGAACGGTCGCAGGTGGGCCTCGTCGCTCAGGAGGGCATCGCGCAGTTCATCGCCTGGTTCCACCACCACGAGGGCCACACCCCCTCTGCCATCTCGATCTTCGCCAACGCGCCCCAGGAGCTGAGCCGGTCGGTCAACCTGCGCCAGACGCTCGACCTCGTGCGCACGGTCGTCGACGTCGTCGAGGCACAGGTGGAGAGCCTGGCCGCGCCGGGTGACGAACGGCTGCTGCGCGAGTCGGCGCTCCGCTTCTCGCGTGAGATCGCCTTCGCCGCCGCTGAGGTGTACGCAGGGGCAGCGGAGGCGCGTGGGGCCTGGGACGCCCGGCTCGAGGCGCTGGTCGTCGACGCCGTGCTGCGCGGCGAGGCCGACGAGTCGATGCAGTCACGCGCCTCGGCCCTCGGCTGGGGAGAGGTGGCCGACGTCACTTTCGTCGTGGGGTCCACCCCCCGTGACCGAGTCGGTCCCGGCGGGCCGGCCACCGCGGTCGACACCCTGCGCCGCGCCGTGCGTCGCCGCGGGGTCGAGGCGCTGGCCATCGTGCAACGGACCCGTCTGATCGCCATTCTCGGGGGCACCAGGGAACCGGTCCGGGTGCTCGACGACGTGTTGGACTGCTTCGGCGAAGGGCCCGTCGTCGTCGGCCCCACCGTGCCCCACCTCTTCGCCGCCGGGCGCTCGGCTCGCGCGGCCCTCAGCGGGCTGTCGGCCGCACCGGCCTGGCCCGCGTCGCCCCGCGTGCTCGAGGCGGATGCCGTGCTGCCCGAGCGCGCGCTGGCCGGTGACGGGCCGGCGCGTCGTGCCCTCGTAGACCGGGTGTTCCGGCCGCTCGCCCGCGCGTCGCAGGCGTCGCTGCTCGCGACCGCGACCGCCTACCTCGAGTGCGGCGGGTCGCTGGAGGCCACGGCGCGGATGCTGTTCGTGCACCCCAACACGGTGCGTTACCGCGTGGGCCGCATCGCCGAGGTCACCGGCTACGACCTGGCCACGCCACGAGAGGCCTGGGCGGTGCGGGTCGCCCTCGCGCTCGGCCGGCTCGACGCAGCTGCCCCAGGGCGGGTGCCGACATCGGTGCCGGGTTGAGCCAACCTGCCCCCGCCTGCCCGGCATCCGACATCGGGATCCCGCACCGACTAGACAGCTCCGCCTTGGAGGTTTCCTACAAACATCGAACAACGACTTGGTGGCTTTCGGTGGCGCGGTGAGGGTACCTCACCCGCGACGCTAGAGGAGTGCTAGCCATCGTGTGCCCCGGACAGGGCTCCCAGACCCCCGGTTTCCTCGCCCCCTGGCTCGAGCTCGACCGAGCCCATGAGCAGCTGTCCGCCCTCGGCCAGGCGGCCGACCTCGACCTCGTAGCCCACGGCACCGAGTCGGACGCCGAGACCATCAAGGACACCGCCGTCGCCCAGCCCCTCATCGTGGCGGCCGGTCTCGTCGTGTCGTCGGCGCTCTTCGCCTCGCGCGACGAGCTCGTCGGCACGGGCGCGGTGCTCGCCGGCCACTCCGTCGGAGAGCTGACCGCGACCGCCCTCGCCGGGGTCATCACCGACGAGGAGGCCATCACCCTCGTCGCAGCCCGCGGCCGCGCGATGGCACACGCCAGCGCGGTCACGCCCACCGGTATGGCCGCGGTGCTGGGCGGCGACCCCGACGAGGTGCTCAGCACCCTCGAGGCGCTCGGCCTGACCCCGGCGAACGTCAACGGCGCCGGCCAGGTGGTGGCCGCGGGCACGCTCGAGCAGGTCGCTGCCCTGCGCGACGCACCCCCGCCCAAGGCCCGGGTCATCCCGTTGCAGGTGGCCGGCGCCTTCCACACCCGGCACATGGCTCCGGCGGTCGAGGTGCTCGCAGAGGCGGCTGCTGCCGTGGCGCCCGTCGATCCGAGCACCACCCTGCTCAGCAACGCCGACGGGACTGCAGTGGCGGGAGGCGCCCAGGCCCTTGACCGCCTCGTGCGACAGGTCAGCAACCCGGTGCGCTGGGACCTGTGCATGGAGACCATGCTCGCCCTCGGTGTCACCGGCCTGATCGAGCTCGCACCGGCAGGTACGCTCGTCGGCCTCGCGAAGCGGGCCATGCGCGGCGTGGAGACGCTCGCCCTGAAGTCGCCCGATGACCTCGCGGCGGCCCGCACGCTGATCGACGCCCACCGCTCATGACGCCGGCCGCCCCGACTAGCGCGATGGCCCTCTTTGGGGGCACGCTCTGGGGTAGAGCCCCGGCCGACGGCCACTGCGCCGGCCATCGGCCTCTGCGTCCCCGCCCGATCTCCGCAGCTCCCCGAACCCGAACCGAGAAGGCCACGTGACCTCGATCCCCTCCCCCGTCTCACCCAAGGGCACCGGCACGCTCGCCGACCTGGGCGCAGCCAGACACTCACGCGTGATCGGCGTGGGCGCCTACCGCCCCGCGCGAGTGGTCACGAACGCCGAGATCGTCGACAAGATCAACTCCAGCGACGAGTGGATCCGTGAGCGCTCGGGCATCATCAGCCGACACTTCGCGGCCGAGAACGAGAGCGTCATCGACATGGCCGAGGCGGCCTCGCGGCAGGCCCTCGAGCACGCCGGCATCCGGCCCGACCAGATCGGGTTCGTACTGCTCGCGACCGTCACCCACCCCTACCAGACCCCGGCCGCCGCCCCCGAGCTCGCCTACCGCCTGGGCTCGACCGCGCCGGCGCTCGACATCTCGGCCGCCTGCGCCGGGTACTGCTACGGCGTGGGCGTGGCCAGCGACATGGTCAAGGGCGGGTCGGCCGACTACGTGCTCGTCATCGGCGTCGAGAAGCTGAGCGACTTCACCGACCCCTACGACCGTGGCAGCGCCTTCATCTTCGGGGACGGCGCCGGCGCGTGTGTCATCGGCCCGAGCGACACCCCCGGCATCAGCCCCACGGTGTGGGGCTCCGACGGCGCCCAGCGCGACGCCATCACGCAGCGCGAGTCGTGGGTCGAGGTCAAGGACACCTGGCTCAACGAGGAGTGGACCCCCGGCGAGGCGCAGGCCGAGCTCGAGGGGCGTAGCTCGAAGGGCTGGCCCGCCATCGGGATGCAGGGCCAGTCGGTGTTCCGGTGGGCCGTCTGGGGCATGGCCCCCGTCGCGCAGCAGGCCATCGACAAGGCGGGCATCACCGCCAACGACCTCGATGCTTTCATCCCGCACCAGGCCAACGTGCGCATCATCGACGCGATGGCCAAGCAGCTGAAGCTGCCGGCCGACATCCCCATCGCCCGCGACATCGCCACCACGGCCAACACCTCGGCGGCCTCCGTGCCGCTCGCCACCGAGCGGATGCTGGCCGAGAAGGAGATCCCGAGCGGCGGCCTCGCGCTGCAGATCGGGTTCGGGGCCGGCCTCGTCTACGCCGCACAGGTCATCGTGCTGCCGTAGGCACCTATGGTTCCCGCCGGTCCGACGGGTCACATCGGGCCATTGCAGAGCGGCACCCACGTGTCAGAGCACCAATACCAACCGAACCGTCAACACCAAGGAGCAGCCAGATGGCTCAGTCCGAGCAGGAGATCCTCGCGGGTCTCGCCGACATCGTCAACGAAGAGACCGGCCTCGACACCGCATCGGTCGAGATGGACAAGTCGTTCACTGACGACCTCGACATCGACTCCCTCTCGATGATGACCATCGTCGTCAACGCCGAGGAGAAGTTCGGGGTGCGCATCCCCGACAGCGAGGTCAAGAACCTCAAGACCGTTCGCGACGCCGTCACGTTCATCAACGGCGCTCAGTCCTGAACCACCCCGTCAACCACGGGTGACCGGCGCCGGGTCTCGAGTGTGTTCTCGTGACCCGGCGGCCGGTCGGCACCAGCAGAAAACCTCACGCACGACAACGGCTCAATGCCTAAGGAGCACCTCACCATGACGTCCCTTCGCGACCGACGCGGCCAGCGCGTTGTCGTCACCGGTCTCGGTGCCACCACCCCCGTGGGAGGCACCGTCCCGCAGACCTGGGAGACGATCCTCGCGGGCCAGTCCGGCGCCCGAACGATGGACTACGACTGGGTCAGCAAGTACGAGCTGCCGGTCACCTTCGCTGCCACCATCAAGGTTCCGCCGGGCGAGGTGCTCACCAAGGTCGAGACCCGCCGGCTCGACCCCTCCAGCCAGTACGCCCTGATCGCCTCCCGTGAGGCCTGGGCGGATGCCGGCCAGCCCGAGGTCGACCCCGAGCGCCTCGGCGTCGTCATCGGTTCGGGCATCGGCGGCGTCTGGACGCTGCTCGACCAGTGGGACAACCTGCGTGAGAAGGGCCCGCGCCGGGTCTACCCGCTGGCGGTCCCGATGCTCATGCCCAACGGCCCTGCCGCCGCCGTGTCGCTCGACCTCGGCGCCCGGGCCGGCGCCCACACCCCCGTCAGCGCGTGTGCGTCCGGCGCGGAGGGGATGGGCTACGCCATCGAGATGATCCGCACCGGCCGCGCCGACATCGTCGTCGCCGGCGGCACCGAAGCAGCAGTCCACCCCCTGCCGATCGCCGGCTTCGCGGCGATGCAGGCCCTCTCGACCCGCAACGACGAGCCCGAGCTCGCCTCGCGGCCTTACGACACGGCCCGCGACGGCTTCGTGCTCGGTGAGGGGTCGGCCCTGATCGTGCTCGAGTCGGAGGAGCACGCCAAGGCGCGCGGCGCCCGGATCTACGCCGAGCTCGCCAGCGTCGGTATGTCCTCTGACGCGCACCACATCACCGCCCCCGAGCCGGAGGGTGCCGGCGCCTCCCGCGCGATGGTGGCCGCGGTCGAACGGGCCGACCTCGACCTGCGCGACATCATCCACATCAACGCGCACGCCACCTCCACCCCGGTCGGAGACATCGCCGAGTACAACGCGATCAAGCGGGCGTTCGGCGACCTCACCGAGAACCTGACCGTGACGGCCACGAAGTCGATGACCGGGCACCTGCTCGGCGCGGCCGGAGCCCTCGAGGCGGTGTTCACGATCCTGTCGATCTACCACCGCACCGTTCCGGCGACGATCAACCTCGACAACCAGGACCCGCAGATCCCGCTCAACGTCGTGACGGGCGAGCACCAGACCCTGCCCGACGGTGACATCGCCGCCCTCAACAACTCGTTCGGCTTCGGCGGCCACAACGTGGCGCTGGCGTTCCGCAGCATCTGAGCCCGGCCAGCGGCATCCGGACCACCGAACACGCGACGAACCTGAGCACGGCGAAGGCCCGGAGGCACGAACCCTCCGGGCCTTCGCCGTCCCGGTCGGCCACAGTCCGTCACGCAGGAGCCGTGGTGGCCGGGAGGTCTGGAAACTCGTGGCCGCGGTGTCGGGCCGGTCAGCCGACCTGGTGCAACCAGCGCACCGGTGCGCCGTCACCGGCGTAGCGGAACGGCTCGAGCTCGTCGTCCCAGGCGGCCCCGAGCAGCAGGTCGAGCTCGTCCTGGAGGGCGAGCGCATCACCCCGGGTGCGGGCGATCGCCTCGCGCAGTCGGTCTTCCTGCACGACGGCGTCGCCCGACACGGACGTCAAGGTGTGGTGGATGCCGAGGTTCGGCGTGTACGACCAACGGCCTCCGTCAGCGTGCGAAGACGGTTCCTCCGTGACCTCGTAGCGCAAGCCGTCCCAGCCGCGCAGGGCACTGGCCAGCTGGGCCCCGGTTCCGACCGGGGCGCTCCAGCTCAGCTCGGTGCGCATCGATCGCGGCGCGACGGGCTGGGGCGACCATTCGAGCCTGACCTGCTGACCCAGCACGGCCTCGAGCGCCCAGGTGATGTGCGGGCAGAGCGCGGCTGGGGTCGCGTGTACGAACACGACCCCACGCGTGGTGACACGCGACGTCACGGGAGACATCCGAACCTCCTGGGTGTGTGAGGGACGTCTTCCCCAACGACCTCTGACACCCGGAACCGCTATGCCACCGAACGAACTTCCACGACGTCCGCGCGAACTCTGAGCGGATGCCACTGTGCCCACGTGAGTGGGCACGGGCCCCATTGTGCACCACGAGGCCCCGTGCGCACCAGAGGCACCAGTCGTCACACGGTCGCGCCGACGCGCGGCGCCGCTCCGCATTGGAGGGAATGCCACGAGGGCCCTTGCGGTGGAGCACAATGGGTATCCGGCCCGAGCACGGTGGCTCGGTGGCTCCTGCCACGACTGCGATGAGTCACCTGTCAGACTCAGGGCCCAAGCCGGGGCAGACCTAGGAGGTACGGAGCGCATGGTGGAGCCACAGACCATCTCCCTGCACGGGAATTCTCTGTGTTACATCGACAGCGGCGCCGGCGAGGTGGTGTTGTTCGTGCACGGGCTGCTCGGCTCGCACCGCAACTGGCGCTACCTGATCGACCGCATCGACGATACGCACCGGGTGATCGTGCCCGACCTCTTCGGGCACGGCTCGTCGGCCAAACCCCAGGGTGACTACTCGTTGGGCGCGCACGCCGGCATGCTGCGCGACCTGCTCGATGGTCTGGGCATCGACAAGGTCACGCTCGTCGGCCACTCGTTGGGCGGTGGCATCTCGCTCCAGTTCTGCTACCTCTTCCCCGAGCGCGTCGAGCGACTCGTGCTCGTCGGCTCGGGCGGGCTGGGCCGTGAGGTCATCCCGGCCCTGCGAGCTGCCACCCTGCCGGGAGCAGAGTGGGTTCTTCCCGTCATCGCCTCACACCGGGTGCGAGGTGGGGTCGAGACCATCGGACGCGGTCTGGCGATGGTGGGCTGGCGCGCCAGTCAGGACATGCGGGCCGCCTGGGAGGGGTTCACGGCGCTCAGCGACGCCGACGGTCGACGCGCGTTCCTGGCCACCACGCGTGCTGTCATCGACCCCGGGGGGCAGAGCGTGGCGGCCAAGGACTACCTGCCCGACCTCGCGGACCTGCCTGTTCTCGTCGTGTGGGGAACCAACGACATGGTCATCCCGGTTTCCCACGCAGAGCGCGCCAAGGAAGCCATCCCCGGGTGCCGCGTCGAGCTGTTCGACGGGGCTGGGCATTACCCGCACCTCGAGGACCCCGAGCGCTTTGCCGGGCTGTTGCGGGGCTTCATGGCCGAGACCGGGCCCGACCACGGCACATCCGCCCGGAACGGCCAAGCGGCGGGCTGAACCAGAGGCTGGTTCGCCGCCCTGGGGCAAGAGCTCAGCTGGCGGGGACACCGACGAAGAGGAACACCTCGTCGCCACGCACCTCGACCTTGTGGGTGCGCACCGGCTTGGTGGCCGGCAGGCACTGCGGCACACCGTTGGCCAGACAGAACCGCGTGGCGTGCAGCGGGCACTCGACCTCACCCGCCTCGACCCAGCCCTCCGAGAGACTGGCGTCCTCATGGGAACAGGTGTCGTCGAGGGCGTAGTACGTGCCGTCGTCGTCGCGAAAGAGCGAGATCGGATCGTTCGTTCCGGTCAGGTCCATCGGGAGCAGCAACGCCTCCCCGGGTTCGACGTCGGCCACCGCAGCTGCGCGGATCCCCTCGCTCATCTGGCTCCTCCCGTTGTTGACGGGCCCGGTCAGGACCCTCCTGCGAGCCTAGGCGATCCGTGCTGCCACCGGTGCCGGGCTAGACTCTGCGGGTCCTGGCGTGCGGTCGGCGCGAGGTCGGGGGCAGTAGCTCAGCCGGTCAGAGCAGCGGACTCATAATCCGTCGGTCCAGGGTTCAAGCCCCTGCTGCCCCACCCCTTCTGACCTGCGGAAACGCTGGCGGTCAGGCTCATCACCTGACCGCCAGTCCGCAGGGAGTCCGCAGCACCGCGAGCCATGGCGTCCATCCGGTCCGCCACGTCGTCGAGGGAGTCCTCGAACAGGCCCGCGTACACGTCGAGCGTCATGGCCGCCGATGCATGCCCGAGCATCCGCTGAACGTCCTTGACGTTGGCCCCAGAGGCGATCGCGAGGGAGGCCGCGGTGTGCCGCAGCTCATGCGGGGTCAGCCCGTCCAGCCCGGCGAGCGTGGCCGCCCTGTCGAAGGAGCGTCGGCGGAAGTTCATCAGCCGCAGCACCCCGCCACCTGGGGCAGGGAACACGAACGCGTCAGGGCCACGGCCGGCCATCTGCTCGGCGAGCTCGTCGACGAGGAACCGGGGCACGGGCACGGATCGGGTTTGGTGCGTCTTCGGGGTGCCGAACGTGGCCTTCCCGTTGACCTCGGTGACGGACTCGGCGACCTCGAGCCGCCGGCGCATCAGGTCGACGCGGCCGACACGGAGCGCGGCCAGCTCCCCGAACCGCAGCCCCGTGTAGGCCAGGGTCAGGATGACGAGCCGGTGCTCCCCTGCCGCCTCAGCAAGGCGCGCCACGTCGGCCGCGGGCAGGAACCGCTTGTGGGACTTCGCGGCCTGCGGGAGGGCGACACCCTCGGCAGGGTTAGCCGGGATGCGCCGGCCTTTCACAGCGTCGGCGAGCACGAGGGACAGCACGCGGTGGCACTGTCGCACGGACGACCCGGCGAGGCCGCGGGCCTGTAGGCGGGACACCCAGTCGGCCACCATGTCGTAGTCGACGGCGCCGACCCGGACGGGGCCGAGGGTGGGCACGATGTGCAGGCCCATGATGGAGGCGTACCGCTGCCGGGTCGAGGGCTTGAGCTGGTGCTGGCGCCGTAGCCACTGCTCGGCGAGGTCGGCCACGGTGACGCGGGCACGGTCGGGGTCGGTCCACTCGCCGCGGGCGATCTTGGATGTCTCGCCGCGAACCCACCGTTCGGCGTCGGCCTTGCGGTCGAAGTGTCGGGCGCGTTCCTTGCCTGCGGAGTCGCGGTAGCGGCCGCGCCACATGCCGTTGGGTCGCTTCTGGATGCTGGCCATGGTCAGACCCCTTCGATGTCGCGGAGCGGGCGGTTGCTGCGTGTGCGCCAGGCGTCGGCTCGACGCCGGCCGAGTCCGTCCACCACGTCGTTGAGGGCTGACCCCGTGCCTTGTTGGTGCGGCTCGGGCGACCCTGCGGCGATTAACTCGAGACGGTCGATTTCGACGCCGAAGCCTGCCGCGAACTGCAGAAGGTCGGCCTGCGCTGCACGGAACGTCTGGGTGCTCTCGCGGAGGCGCACCCACCTGTCCCTGTCATCGCTGCCCCCACCTGCGAGCGCTTCGACCTGGGCGCCGTCGATCTGCTCCCCCGACGGCAGCTCAAGGTGCTGGTCGGCGGAGAAGAGCCGCGGGACCGTCACGTTCAGCACATGAGCGATCGCAAGCAACTCCACTGCGGTATATGGCCGACCGCCCTCCTCCGCCTTCCACACGGCCTGCCGGGTCCAGCCCTCTCCACCGATCAGCGGGGCCAGCCGCTTGCCGAAATCGGTCTGAGTGAGCTTCTGCGTCTCGCGCAGACGCTTGATGTTCTGCCCGATGCGCTCGGGGATGGTCGTCACGTAGCCTCCAATGTTGCGCTCTAGGGGACAGCGTAGCGCAACAACGAACATCAAGCAAGACTCGGGGCTAACAGCCGCAGATCACAAACACGGGGAGGGAACACCCGATGGATCACATGCTCAAGCCGCAGGAGGTCGCCGACGCTCTCGGCGTCCCACTCAACACGCTCTACGCCTGGCGCTCTACAGGGAAGGGGCCGCGGGCGATCCGCGTGGGAAAGCACCTCCGCTACGCCCCCGCAGATATTTCGACCTGGCTCGAGCAGCAGGCAGACCCCATCCCCGCCTGACACGACGAAGGGCGCGCCCTCGCAGGACGCGCCCTCCACCCAAACCCTCGGAGCTGACATGACGAGTATCCCACCGGCAGGCGGGCCGCACGGCACATTCGCGCCGGACCCCGCTGCACAGCAGCCGCAGGAGATCCCCACCGCGCATGGGCTCACACTCCTGATCTACCGCGACCGGGCAGCGCGAGCCGCCCGCCAGCGCCCGCTCTACGCGCCCGGCGCCTCCAAGGACGCCCGGGGAGAGACGGGCGGCCACCGTGGCGCACAGCCGCCACAGCACCCGGCGGGGGGGCGGCCGGCGTGAGCGTCGACATCATCGCCATGACCCCGGCCGAGTTCGACGCATTCACCACCGGCTACCAGTCCGGCTACCTCGCAGGGCAGCAGGCCGCCGACGACCAGCAGGCCGCACGCGAGAGGGCACTGCACCACGAGGCGTACCTGACCGTGCAGGCGATGGCGAAACTCCCCACCCACGACGAGCTCGAACGGCAACGTCGCACCTACAACCGGCCCGCATGGGCGGAGGCATCATGAGCGACGACTGGCCTGACGACACGGGCGAGGCCCCACCGTTGGACCCGTGGCCCGATGAGGCCATGGTTGACGACGAGTACGAGCGGCAACTCGCGTTCAACCGCAGCGTCTCTGAGGCCGCCGACAAGATCCGCGTGTCCGAGGCCGCCCGCGAGCGCATCGCGGCCGAGAAGTCCGCCGCGAACCCTGCACCCCCGTTCGACTCAGGCACCCTGCGTGAGGTTCTGGCGCGACCCGCAGCGCCGCCGATGCGCGTTGAGGGCCTCATGCCCTGGGCGTCCGGGACACTGCTCGTGGCGCAGCGCAAGACGGGCAAGACGACGCTCATGCTGAACTACGCGCGCTCGCTGCTGCACGATGAGCCACTGCTCGGTCGGTTCGCCGTTCGCCCAGTCGAGGGCATCGTGAGCGTCCTGAACTACGAGGTCTCAGGTGAGATGCTCGGCCGCTGGGCTGACGAGCACGGCATCGACCGCGACCGGCTCTACCTCGTAAACCTCCGCGGCCGGCGCAACCCGTTGTCGCACCCTGAGGATCGGCAGCGTCTCGCCGACGACCTGCGCTCACGAGGCACCGAGGCACTCATCGTCGACCCGTTCGGCCGTGCCTACACGGGCACCAGCCAGAACGACCCCGGCGAGGTCGGGTCATGGCTCGTGGACCTCGACCTATTCGCCCGCTCCGAGGTGGGTGCTAGTGAGCTGATGCTGACAGCGCACGCGGGATGGAACGGTGAACGTACGCGAGGGTCGACGGCGCTCGAGGACTGGGCGGACAGCATCATCACGATGACCCGCGACCAGGACGACGAGACGAAGCGGTTCCTGCGGGCGATCGGTCGTGACGTGGAGCTCGACGAGGACCGCCTGGACTTCAACCCAGACACCCGCACTCTCACCCTCGCCGGGGTCGGGTCGCGCAAGCAGTCCCGCGACACAGAGAAGCTGGCCGATCTGGCTGTGTTCGTCGTTCGCGCCGCGAGGGAGCATCCGGGCGCCGGGGTGGCCGGGATCGAACGGCTCATCAAGGGCATGGATGACGCGCCGACGTTCCGCAGCGGTGAGGTCTCCAAGGCGGCGAAACATGCCCGCGAACTGGGGCATCTGCACATCGTCTCAAACGGCCCCGGAACGCCCTCGCACCACTTCGCAATCGACCTCACGAGCGGTACCCCTCCCAACCCCTCCCAGACCCCTCCCCG
>JAKDLG010000220.1 GCA_030452985.1 Humibacillus sp. | reverse complement strand
GTCGCCTCCTCTTCCTCTGAGGTGGCCGGCGTTGTCGCGAAGGCCACCCCGTTCGATACGTTCGATCCTTGCCCAGCCAGTCGCGCCAGGGCAACCGTGATGTTGTCTCGGCCGCCCTGCCCGTTGGCGAAGTCGACCAGGTGCTGGGCGAGCCGGGTCGGGTCGCTCGTGCCGTCCGGCCGGGCCATGGCGGTGTCCGCCGTCTGCAGCATCTCGCGCAGGTCGTCGGCCTCGGGGCAGTAGTTCCACAGCCCGTCGGAGCACACCATCAGCCACCCGGGGGTCGAGACCACCGTCGTCAGGTGGGGGGTGATGTCGTCGGGGGAGTCCTGGCCGAGCCAGCGGGTGATCGCGTGGGCCTGAGGGCCGGTCTCGGCCTGCTCACGGTCCATGCCGCCGTCGATCTGCTCCTGGGCGTAGGAGTCGTCGGAGCCGAGCTGGCGGGCGGCCTCGTCGGCGCTGTCGGGCAGCCAGTAGACCCGGCTGTCACCGACGTTGGCGGCCACGATCACGTTGTTCTCGACGACCGCGGCCGCGAAGGTGCACGAGGGCGGGTTCGGCACGTCCTCGGTCACGGTGGCAGCGACCGCCGCGTCGGCCTCGGCCACCGCCGTGGTCAGGGCCCGGCCGGCACCCGCGGCCCAGGCGTCGGGGGTGCCGACCCCGCGGGGAAAGGGCTGGTCGAGCACGGCCAGTGCGGCCTTCGCGGCAGCGAGGGAGGCGATATGCGAGTCGGTCGCCATCGACACACCGTCGCAGACGACGAGCACGGCTCGTGACCCGGGTGGCTCTGAGGCGCTGAGTGACAGGGCGTCCTCGTTGCGGCTGTGCCGCTTGCCGATGTCGCAGACACCCCCGACCCAGGCGGCCGGCGCCTCGACGACGTGGTTGCGCGGGTCGGGCGGTGGCGTGCCGCAGTGGTCGCAGTAGCCGTCGACGATCTGACCGAGCCCGCACGCGATGCAGGTCAGGTCGGGGGCCACCGCCTCGGTGCTCGCGGCGGCCACGACCCCGGTCCACCCGACGTCGAGCGGCGACTCCTCCCCCGTGGGGGCCGTCTGCGGCGTGGCCGGGCTCCCTACCCCGCCGGCCGAAGCCGTGGTGGTCGTACTGCCGGATGCCGCAGAGCCGGCCGGCGCGATGTCGGCGCCGCACGCCTCGCAGAAGATCGCACCGGCCTCATTCTCGGTGCCGCAGACGGGGCAGCCCGATCCGGCCGGTGACGGGGGGCCCGACGCCTGAGGAAGGCCGGATGGCGTGGCCCCCGCCTCGCCGGGCACCGGTGAAGCGGAGGACACTGCGCCGCTGCCGGTCTCAGCCGGGGCAGCCGGCGGAGGGCTCGGGAGGGGGGCGTCGGTCGGCAGATCGGTCACCAGAGGCTCCAGGGTCGGACGGCGTTGGCTTCGTCGACGAGGCTCACGCGCTCACCGAGGTCGGGGGTGCGGCGCGCCAGCTCACGCAGCGACTGTTCCAGCCCGATGCGCAGGCTGGTGGGGGTGCCCTTGTGCTCACCGAGGCGCACGTCGGCCTTGTTGCCGCTCTTCTCGACGCTGGCGAGGGCTGCGCGGTAGATCGAGGTGGTCAGCTCGGCCTTGCGACGGGCCGAGAGGGAGGTGTCATCGAGCGTGCGCAGGGCCTCGGCCAGGTCGGGCAGCCCGCGATTGGAGTGTGTGAGCAGCTCGGCCAGGCCGGCCCTCGCCATCCGGAACGCGCTCGACTGCGGTGGCACGAGGCGGTAGGCCGCCACCGCCCCGTCGACATCGCCCCGGGTGGCGCGCACACGCGCCAGCCCGAAGGCTGCCATCGGCACGTAGGTGGCGTCGGTGCGGGCGCAGGCGATGTAGAGGTTCTCGGCCACGCTGTCGTCGCCGGCTTTCTCACAGGCGTGCGCGAGGGCGAGCTTGGGCGCCAGCTCGCCCGGCACCTGGCCGTAGACGGCGTTGAAGCTGGCCTGGGCGGCGCGGTTGTCGCCCCGCTCGAGGGCGGCCAGCCCCTGGATCCAGACCGCCCGCCACTCCCACGGGTCGGCGGTCAGCAAGCCCACGGCGCTGCCCTCGGTGATGTCGCGTTTGCCGGCGTCGAGCGCGGTGCGGGCGATCTCGAGCAGCACCTCGGTCGACTTCGACGGCGCCTTGTCGAGGGCCACCAGCCGCTCGGCGGGGGTGCCCGAGACGGTCTGCAGCCAGCCCGTCTGCGGATCGTGCGGGTCGCGTCGCAGGTTCGGCAGGTTGTGCCAGTCGTCCTGCCGCTCGCCGGGTGTCGGTGACTCGAAGAGCAGCGAGCTGACCGTGGTCGTGGCCGCGCCCGACCCGTGGTCGATGGCCACGACCTCGCGAAGCACCCCGACCATCTGCGACCGCAGCTCGTCGGCCGAGACGAACCGGTCGTCGCGGTTCGGTGCGCACGCCTTGGCGACCAGCCGGTAGAAGGAGTCGTAGCGCTGGAAGACGGGGCTGGAGTCCTGCGGCGGGATGGTGTTGAGGTAGGTCGACTGGTAGCCGCGGAACTCCATCGTCAGCACGACGAGGGTGCGCCCGATCGTGTAGAGGTCGGAGGCGACCGAGGTGCCGAGCTCGGCCACCTCGGGCGCCTGGTAGCCGACCGTGCCGAAGATGGCCGAGTCGTCGTCGTCGGAGCGCCGCACCCCGCCGAGGTCGATGAGCTTGACCTCGTCGCCGACCTGGATGATGTTGTCGGGCTTGAAGTCGCAGTAGACGAGGCCGAGGTCGTGCAGGTACTGGAACGAGGGCAGGATCTCGAGGATGTAGGCGAGGGCCTGGTCGACCGGAAGCGGGTTGTAGGTTCCCGTGATCTGCATCCGCTGCTTGAGGATGGACTTCAGCGACGTGCCGCCGACGTACTCCATGACGATGTAGCCGGCTTCGTCGTGGGTGACGAAGTTGTAGATCTCGACGATGTTCGGGTGGGACACCTGGGCGAGGAAGCGCTGCTCGGCGATGGCGGCCGCGAGGGCGTCGGGGTCGGCCGAGTTGAGCAGACCCTTCAGCACGACCCAGCGGTCTGACACGTTCTTGTCGCGCGCGAGGTAGATCCAGCCGAGGCCACCGTGGGCGAGGCAGCCGGCTACCTCGTACTGCCCCGCGACGAGCTCTCCCGGTTGCAGCTTGGGGTCGAACGAGAACGGGTGGCGGCAGTTGGCGCAGAACCCCGTCGTGCGTCCCGGTTTGCCGTCACGACCGCGGCCGACCGGTTCACCGCACTGCGGGCAGAAGCGCTTGTTCTCCGACACCGAGGGCCGCGTGAGCAGCGCCTTCTCGGCGTCGATCTGCGGGGCCGGCCGCACGGTGGTGATGCCGCCGCCGAGCCGGGCCGAGCGCAGACGCTGCGAGCCACCGGTGCGACGGGTGGCCACGCTGCCGGCCTCTCGGGCCCGCCGGCTGCCGAGGGCTGCCGACGCCAGGTTGCTCGATGCGGCCGACCGGGTCGAGATGTCCGGGGCCACGCCGGCGGCAACCGCCATCGGAGCGGTGGCGCCAGACGCAACGCTGTCGGCCTGGAGAGCGACACCGTGCTGGTCGGCGGGGGTGCCGCAGACGTTGCAGTAGCCGGCCTCGATGATGCCGGCGCAGCCGGGTTGGTCGCACCGGCCGCCTTCGGGGATGACGGTCGGGTCGAACACGGGCGGGGGCGGAGGGGTACCCGCTGTTGACGAGGGCGGCGACGATGCTGACGGCGGCGACGAGGATGCCGGTGAGGTCGACATTGGAACGGGCGCCGAGCCGGCGGCCATGCCGCAGATGTCGCAGTAGCCGTCGACGATGGTTCCGGTGCAACCGGGCTGGGTACAGGTGTTCATCAGCGCCCCCTTCGTGGTGAGGTCCCACTCGTTTCACGACGCGACATCGCGTCGACGTAGGACTGGTAGGCGGCGGCCAGCGCGCGAGAGCGGGCCAGCGGCATCGGGGTGGAGGCCAGCGCCTGCTCGAGCCGTGAGCGCAGCTCGAGCAGGTCGGCCTGGCTCTCGTCGGGCAGGTGGGGGGCCAGTGTTGTCGTGGCCATGGCTGTGACCGCGCCGGCGAGGCCGACGATCTCGTCGCGCTCGGCGAGCCCGGCGGCATAGGTCTCGTGGGCCAGGTCGAGCGCGCGCGACACCCGATCGAGCTTCTGCCGGTAGGCGGTGAGGTCGGCCCGGCCCTGGGGCACCGGCCCCAGCGCGCGCACGTTCGGGATGGCCAGGTGCGGCGCCGGGCTGATCGCAGCGAGGCACGCCCGCTCGAGGGCGTGGATGGCGGCGCCGCGGGCATCGAGCTCTTCGACCCACTGCACCGTCTGAACCCGGTCCTTGGCGGCGTTGGCGCGCTCGGCCGAGGCGACGATGAGATCTCGCTCCAGCGTCGACAGCTCGATCTCGAGCGGGCCGATGATGCCGCCGATGTCGGCGCCGCGCCGAGCCCGCTCGACGAGGTCGGTGACCCGGCGGTCGAGGCGCCCCAGGTGGGTCGCGGCCTCGTCGCGCTCGGCCCCGGCCGGCACGAGCGGAAGCTGGTCACGAACTCGCTCGACCCCCGCTCGGGCGACGGTGATCCGTGCGGTGGCCTCGGCGGCCCCCGGCGCCAGCGAGGCCCGGGCCTGAAGCGTGCGCGTCAGCGAGTCGAGCAACCGACAGGCCTCGGGGAGGCTCACCGAGAGCGACCCGCTGGAGGGCAGGGACAGGTCGCTCGTGGTGTTCGAGTCGAGCCTCCCGTGGATCAGCGTCGAGAGCCGCTCGGCCTCCTTGGGGCCCACACGACCGCCGTCGAAGGTGGTCTCGAGCAGGGTGAGCCGGTCGTTGACGGCCTTCCAGAATGTGAGCGCCACGGTGAGGTCGGTGGTGATCGACACCTGTTCGGCGGCCGTCAGCTTCAGCACGGCGGCATCCACCTCGGCGAGGTCGGCGCGGCGCTGGGCCACCCAGTCGCGTAGGGCGAAGAGGTAGGTCTGGGCCTCGCCCGCCTGTACGGGTACTCCGAGGGAGCCGGGGGCAACCGGGGCGATCGTACCCGCGGCCGTCGGCCCGGCGGTCTGGGTAGGGCCGGTCGGGGTCGGACTCATCGGCGCCCGTAGACCGGCTTCGGCGGGGTGGGGGCCGGGCCGAGGGGGCCCGCGAGCCACCGGTTGTAGATGGCCTTCCACTCGCCGTCGGACTTCACCTCGGCCAGCACGGCGTTGAGGTAGCGGGCGAAGTAGCGGTCGTTCTTGTTGATGCCGATCCCGTAGGGCTCTTGGGTGATGAGGGGCGCCGACGAGACGATCGTGTACGGGTCCTGTGCGGCGAGTCCGGCGAGCACCGTGTCGTCACCGGTGATGGCGTCGGCATCGCCCTGCTGGAAGAGCACGAGGCAGCCGGTGTGGTTCGGGGCGGTCACCGGGATCGGGCCCTTCACCGAGCGCAGCTTGTCGAGCGAGGAGGTGCCGGTCGGCGCGCAGACCTTCTTGCCCGTGAGGTCCGCCAGCGTGGTGTCGACCTTGGTGGCACCCGGCGGCTTGGCGACCAGCACGGTCTGCCCCGACCGGTAGTACTCGGCCGAGAAGGCGATGTCGTTCCACCGGTCGCAGGTCATCGACATGTTGCGAACGACCATGTCGACCGAACGGTTCTCGAGCAGCGGGATGCGGTCGGCAGCGGTGATGACGCGCAGCTGGACCTTGTTCGGGTCGCCGAAGATGCTCTTGGCCACCGCCTTGGCGATGTCGATGTCGAAGCCCTCGATCTTGCCGTCGAGCGGGTTGCGGGCCGCGAACAGGTAGGTGTCGGCCGAGACCCCCACCGTGACGTAGCCCCGGTCGATGATCTTCTTCATCGCGGCGTCGGAGATCGAGCCGGAGGCCGGGATGCTGGGCAGCGGGTCGTACGACTGGGTCGCGTTGGTGCAGCTGACCGGCGTGACCGGGGGGTTGCTCGCGGCAGTGGTCGTCGGCGGCACCGGAACCTGCGTCTCGGCGTAGGTGGTGCCCGAGCAGGCGGCCAGCACGCTCAGGCCGGCGATCGCCCCAGCGGCGGTCAGAGTCGTGCGGAGCCGGCGAGCGGCGCTGGGCCGGTGTGTCTTGCGGTGTGTCTTGCGGTGCGTCTGCAAAGGCGTCGCGGTCGATGCCGGTGGCAGTGTGTGGCTCATCGGTACTCCTCGATGCGCTTGCCTATTCCTCGGATCACGAGCCAGCAGGCGACCAGGGTGGCCAGGCCGATGGCGAGGGCGAACCACGGAGCCGACCCGCCCACCGCCTGCAGCTGGCGAACGGCGCTTCTGGCGGCCGCGTCGCGGGCCTGCGTCACCGACGTGTCGAACGTGGCGAACTGGGCGCTGGCGCTTCCTGCCCCGCTCGTGGTGGCCGCCTTCACCGCGTCGTCCCACTTGCCGCCGTCGTCGAGCTTGCGGATCGCGGCGTGCGACTGGGCGTAGGCGGTCCACTGCGACTCGAGGTAGTTCAGACCGTCGTTCTCGCCGAGGATCTTCACGACCTGGTCGCTCGCGCTCTTCCACGCGTCCTGGTTGGCCTGACCGGATCCGCGAGCGATGAGGGTGAGGCTCTCGTTCGCTCGCGCATCGTTGGCGAAGGTGCGCACGTCAGCGAGCGCGACGGCCCGCTGGTAGGTGCCGGCCGCGACCTGCTTGGTGGCCTGGCTGATCGACCCGATCGTCACCGACGCCACGACGAGACCGATGAGCAGCAGCACGATACCGGCCGTCAGTGAGACGTTGACGTAGCGGTGGGTGCGACGGGCGAGCCAGATGGCGACCCCGACCAGGGCGATCAGGGCCAGCACCCCGAATGCGAGCTGGAGGCTGGAGTTCGACCGGTCGAACTCGGTGCGGGCCCGATCCTCGTTGGCCGAGACGACGGCGCTGACGGTGGGGATGGCGTCAGCGCGCAGCCCGGCGCTGGCCTGCTTGAGGTACTGCGCGCCGAGCGGTAGGCCGCTTCGATTGTTGGTGCGGGCCTGCTCGACGAGCGCGGCGTACTGCTGCACCTGGGTCGAGAGCACGCCGAGAGCCTCGGCGTCGGCCGGCTGGGCCGCCGACGCTTGAGCGATCCCCGTCGCCACGCTCGCCATGGCTGCCTCGTAGGCCTGGCGGGAGGCCGGTGGCTCCAGACCGCCGACGAGGAAGGCGTTGGTGGCGATGGCGTCGGCCCGCAGCAGCTCGACATGCAGTGACTGGGCGAGCACCACCTGGGCGGTGTTGTTCGCGGCCCGTTCGACGGCGTTCTGCGAGGCGAGCAGGGCCGTGACGCTCACGGAGCCCAGCACGAGCGCCGCGACGACGGCGAGCAGCCCGAAAAGGCGCATCCGGCCCGGAGTCCCGTGCAGCAGACGGTTCGCGACCGTGCGGGCGCCCGGGATGCCGCTCAGGCTCCCGGCGATCGTGGTGGGCGGCGGTGGCTGGTCGGGTGAACGTTGGCCGGCCGGGATCGCCACGGGGATGTTCGTCGTGGGTGGGCTCGTCATGCGTGGTCCTTGTTCGGGGTGCCGGGGGGCTGTGCCGGTTCAGTCGACTCGGCCCGGCCGGATGGCTCGGTTGAGTCGGCGCTCCGACCGTCTGCGGGCCCGCTCGGTTCCGTCGACCCCTGCACCGAGGGTGCCCCATCGCCGGGTCCGGCGACATCGGGGTCGTCCCTGAGGGGGTCCTGAT
>JAKDLG010000219.1 GCA_030452985.1 Humibacillus sp. | reverse complement strand
CCACCTGATGCGGCGAGGCCGTGAACACGAGCTCGGGGGGTTCGCCGACCGGCGAGCAGACGTCGAGCCCCGAGTGGGCCCCGGTGAGCGCCAGGGCCTGGGCGAGCCGCCCCGGGCCCCGAGCCCAGTCGCGCCGGCGCGCGCTCCCCCGCCGGTGCTGCACGAGGTCGTGCCCCTCGACCACCTCACCGGCGCGCAGCAGCACCACGTCGGGCTCACCCACCTGGCCGGTGACGACGCACGGCATCCAGTGGTGCCCATAGGTGAAGTACACGAAGAGGTGGCCGGCGGCCCCGAACACCGGCGCGTTGTGCCGAGTCTCGCGGCGGAGCACCCGAGACGCCGGGTCGCGGCCACCGGCGTAGGCCTCGGTCTCGGTGAGGCGCACCGTCACCTCGCCGTGGGCGAGCTCGCAGCCGAGCAACGCCCTGGCGACGTCGAGCACCGGTCGGGCGAAGAACGTACGGGCCAGCGGGGTCGGTCGGGCGGGCTCGGTCACGAGCGCCGCTTGCGCACGACTCCGGGACGGTAGACCGACACGCTCGGTTCGCCCTCGAGCCAGAACCGCCACGGGTAGGCCACCGCGTCGCCACCGGGGCCACTGACCCCCACGCGCGGTCCCGTGCGCACGTCGTCCGGGTCGACCGGATGCCGTGGGGCCACCACCGTGAGCTCGATGGGGTCCCCGATCGAGGGGCGGCAGAAGTCGCGACCGGTGTGCTCACGGCTGAGAGCGAGCGCCTGAGCCAACCGGCCCGGCCCACGACCCCAGTCCCGTTCGCGGGCCGTACCCCGTCGTGCCCGCACGAGGTCGTGACCGGCGACGACCTCGCCGGCTCGCACGAGCACCGACTCGGCGATGCCGTCGTCTCCGGCGACGAGGCACAGCATCCAGTGGTTGCCGTAGGTGAAGTAGCAGTAGGTGAAGCCCGCCGGCCCGAACATGGGTCGGGTTCGCGGCGTGATGCCGCGGTAGGCGTGCGACCCTGGGTCACGGGGGCCGGCGTACGCCTCGGTCTCGGTGATGCGCACGGTGACGCCGGCATGGGTGAGCTCGCACCCGAGCAGCCCGGGCGCCACGGCGAGCACCGACCGCGAGAAGAACGCCCGGGGCAGCCGGGGCAGCCGGTCGGCAGACTCTGCAGGGGTCACGGCTCAGACGGTAGCCGTTGTCCAGTCACGAGCCTGCGCCAGCCGTGACCGCGCCGCGCCGAGCTGCTCGGCGACGCGCACAGGCGCGGTCCCGCCGACCGCGGCCCGCGAGGCCAGCGAGCCCTCGACGCTCAGCACCGAGCGCACCTCTGGGGTCAGGTGCTCGCTGAGCCGCTTGAAGTCGTCGTCGGTGAGGTCCCACAGCTCGATGCCGCGCTGCTCGCAGTCGCGCACGCAGGCGCCCGCCACCTCGTGCGCCACCCGGAACGCCACGCCCTGGCGCACCAGCCACTCGGCGATGTCGGTGGCCAGGGCGAAGCCCTGCGGAGCCAGCGACTCGAGGCGCTCGGTGTGAAAGGTCAGCGTGGCGACCATTCCCGAGAACGCCGGCAGCAGCACCTCGAGGGTGTCGACGGCGTCGAACACCGGCTCCTTGTCCTCCTGCAGGTCGCGGTTGTACGCCAGCGGCAGCGCCTTGAGCGTGGTGAGCAGACCCGCCAGGTCACCGACGAGGCGGCCGGCCTTGCCCCGCGCCAGCTCGGCCACGTCGGGGTTCTTCTTCTGCGGCATGATGCTCGACCCGGTGGAGTACGAGTCGTCCAGCGTGACGAACGAGAACTCCTTCGTCGCCCAGATCACGACCTCCTCCGCGATCCGCGAGATGTCGACCGCGGTCATCGCGCAGACGAACGAGAACTCCGCCACGAAGTCTCGCGACGCCGTGCCGTCGATCGAGTTCTCGACCGGGCGGCTGAAGCCGAGCTCGCGGGCGATCGCCGACGGGTCGAGACCGAGCGACGACCCGGCCAGCGCCCCCGAGCCGTAGGGCGAGAAGTCGGTGCGGGCGTCCCAGTCGCGCAACCGGTCGACGTCGCGCAGCAGGGCCCACGCATGCGCCAGCAGGTGGTGCGAGAGCAGCACGGGCTGGGCGTGCTGCAGGTGGGTGCGACCGGGCATCGCGACCCCGAGGTGCTGATCCGCTTGCGCCACCAGGGAATCGACGACATCGAGCACCAACCCGCCCACCAGTCGGGCGTGTTCGCGCAGGTACATCCGGAAGAGGGTGGCCACCTGGTCGTTGCGGGACCGGCCGGCCCGGAGCCGACCGCCGAGATCGGGGCCGGCCCGTTCGATCAGCCCGCGCTCGAGCGCGGTGTGCACATCTTCATCACCGTCGCCCGGAAGGAAGGCCCCTGACACGACGTCGTTCTCGAGTCGGTCGAGACCCGCGAGCATTCCCGCCAGGTGCTCGTCGGAGAGCAACCCCGCGGCGTGCAGCACCCGGGCGTGGGCGCGCGACCCGGCGATGTCGTGACGCGCCAGCCGCCAGTCGAAGTGCGTGCTCTTCGAGAGGGCAGCGAGGGCCTCGTCGGGACCGCCCGCGAAGCGCCCGCCCCACAGGCTCATCGGGCCATCGGCCGACGAGCTGCCTGGTTGCGGGGTCGTCTCGGGGCTCATGGCGTCCATCTCCTGGTGCGGCGTATCGGTTGAGGGTGCGGGCAGGTCGAGCGGGTCAGTCGCCCGAGCCTGTCAGGTCGAGCAGCCGTTCGGCGATCTCGCCCGCCTGGTCGGCGGAGGGGGCCACGAGCAGAATCGTGTCGTCTCCGGCGATCGTGCCCATGATGTCGGGGTCCCGCGTCAGGTCGATGGCCGAGGCGAGGTAGTTGGCGGCCCCCGGGGGCGTGCGCAGCACCACGAGGTTGACCGCCACCGCAGCCGAGACGAGCAGCTCTTCACAGGTGCGTCGCAGGCGGTCGCTCGCCGGGTCGGCGATAGAACCGGTCGACGCGACACCTCCCGGTGGGGGGCCCTCCGCCGGAACGGCGTAGGCGAGGGCTCTCCCCCGGCGCACCTTGACCGCGCCGACCTCGACGAGGTCTCGCGAGAGCGTCGCCTGAGTGACGTCGATACCCTCCGCTACGAGCAGATCGGCCAGCTCCCCCTGGCTGTAGACCACGTTCGTCTCGAGCAGCTCGATGATGCGGCGCTGACGCTGCGTGCGGCTCATCGCGGGTCGCCCCCCTTCGCAGCGGCCAGGATGGCGGGCAGGGCTGTGACGAACGAGCCCAGCTCGGCGGCAGAGATCACCAGCGGCGGGGTGAGCCGCAGGGCCGTCGGGGTCACGGCGTTGACGATGAAGCCGGCATCCCGGGCGGCCACCATCGCGGCGGGGGCGGGGATGCCGTCGAGCTCGATCGCGCGCAGCAGGCCGCGTCCGCGCGTGGTCGTCACGCCCTCGACATCAACCTCGTCGATCAGCGCGCCGACCGTGAGCACGTGCTCCAGCAGGCCATCCCGCTCGATGGTGTCGAGCACGGCCAGTCCGGCGGCGCAGGCGAGCGGGTTGCCCCCGAACGTGGTGCCGTGCTGGCCCGCCTCGAGCAGGCCGGTGACCCTGTCGCCGAAGGTGACGAGGGCGCCGATCGGCACCCCGCCGCCCAGCCCCTTGGCGAGCGTCATGGCGTCGGGCACCACGCCGGACCGCTGGTGGGCGAACCACGCACCGGTACGGCCGATACCGCACTGGATCTCGTCGACGACGAGCAGCGCGCCCGCGCTCGTGGTCAGCTCACGCGCGAGCCGCAGGTAGTCGTCGGCGAGCTCGCGCACCCCCGCCTCGCCCTGGATCGGCTCGAGAATGACGGCGGCGGTGGTCGGGTCAACGGCGTCGCGCAGCGCCCGCTCGTCGCCGGCCGGTACGAAGACCACACCCGGCAACAACGGTTCGAAGGGCTCACGGTAGGCCGCCTTGTGGGTCAGGGCCAGCGCCCCGGTCGATCGGCCGTGGAAGGAGCCCTCGAGCGCGACGATCTTCGAGCGGCCGGTGCGACGCGACAGCTTCACGACCGCTTCGATGGCCTCGGTGCCGCTGTTGGCGAAGAAGACCCCGGACCCGCCGGGGGCCGCCGCGATCTGCAGGATCCGCTCCGCCAGAAGGATCGCGGGCTCGGAGGTGAAGAAGTTCGAGAGATGGATGGCGGCCTCCGCCTGCTTGGTCACTGCCTGCACCAGCGCCGGGTGGGCGTGACCGAGGGCGTTCACGGCGATGCCCGAGAGCAGGTCGAGGTAGCGCCGGCCGTCGACGTCGGTGACCCAGCAGCCGTCACCCGAGGCCAGCACCAGCTGCGGGGTGCCGAACACCGGCACCATCGACCTGGCGTAGCGCCCCAGCAGCTCGCTCCCCGCCGTCATGATGCCTCCTCTGTGATCGACTCGATGGTCGGTTCGGTGTCGGGCAGCACCATCGTGCCGATGCCCTCGTCGGTGAAGATCTCGAGCAGGATGGAGTGCGGCTTGCGACCGTCGACCACGTGGGCCCGGGGCACGCCGCCCTCGACGGCGCGGATGCACGCTTCGAGCTTGGGCACCATGCCGTCGTCGACCTGTCCCAGGAGCAGCTTCGCCGAGGTCACGTTGATCTCGGACAGCAGCGAACCGCGGTCGGGCCAGTTCGCGTAGATGCCCTCGACGTCGGTGAGCACGACCAGCTTCTCGGCTCCCAGGGCGACCGCCAAGGCCCCGGCGGCGGTGTCGGCGTTGACGTTGAGCACCTGTCCGGGGGCGTCGAGGTCGGGTGCGATGGTCGAGACCACCGGCACCCGGCCCGCCGCGAGGATGTCGAGCACGGCCGACGGGTTGACGCTCTCGACGTCGCCGACCAGGCCGATGTCGACGCTCTCCCCGTCGATGATCGCACCGCGGCGGCGGGCGCCGAGCAGGCCGGCATCCTCGCCCGAGAGCCCCACCGCGATGGGGCCGTGCTGGTTGAGCAGGCCGACGAGCTCACGCCCGACCTGGCCGGAGAGCACCATGCGCACCACCTCCATCACCTCAGGGGTGGTGACGCGCAGGCCGCCCTTGAACTCGCTGGCCAGGCCGAGGCGGGTGAGCATGGCTCCGATCTGCGGGCCGCCGCCGTGCACGACGACCGGACGCAGCCCCGCGAACCGCATGAAGGCGATGTCCTGTGCGAGCGCCTGCTTCAGGGTGTCGTCGACCATCGCGTTGCCGCCGTACTTGACCACCACGAGAGCGCCGCGGAAGCGCTCGAGCCACGGCAGGGCCTCGACCAGGGTGGCGGCCTTGCCCGCCGCGACCCGGATCGCGGCGGCGTCGATCAGGCCGCGCAGGTGCAGGGACTCCTGTGGGGTCATGTCGAGTAGGCCGAGTTCTCGTGGACGTACTCGTGGGTCAGGTCGTTGGTGAGAATCGTCGCGGTCGCGTCGCCGGCGTGCAGGTCGATGACGACGTGCACCTCGCGCGGGGTGAGGTCGACGAGCGACCGGTCGTCGCCGACGCCTCCCGAGCGGCATACCTGGATGCCGTTCATCGCGACATCCAACGTGGCCGGGTCGAAGGCGGCGCGGGTGGTGCCCACGGCGGCCAGCACCCGCCCCCAGTTGGGGTCGTTGCCGAAGACGGCGCACTTGAAGAGGTTGTTGCGCGCCACGGCCCGGGCTGCTTCCAGGGCGTCGTCGACGGTAGCGGCGCCTCGCACCTCGATGGCGATGTCGTGGGAGGCGCCCTCGGCGTCGGCGATCAGCTGGCGCGCCAGGTCGCTGCACACCCCGGTGAGGGCAGTGGTCAGCTCGCCGAGAGCCACGCCCACGCCGGAGGCCCCGGAGGCCAGCGCCGTCACGGTGTCGTTGGTCGACTGGCAGGCGTCGGAGTCGATGCGGTCGAACGACACGGCCGCGGCGGCACGCAGGGCCGCTTCGAGGTCGGCGGCCTCCACCACGGCGTCGGTGGTGATGACGACAAGCATCGTCGCGAGCGCCGGCGCGAGCATGCCGGCGCCCTTGGCCATGCCGGCGATAGACCATCCGGCGCCGCCGTGACCGGCCACCTTCGGCACGGTGTCGGTGGTCATGATGGCGGTGGCAGCGGCGAGATGGCCGTCGGCAGCGAGGGCGACGGCCGCGGCGTCGACCCCCGCAAGCAGAGTCTCCATCGGCAGCAGCTCGCCGATCAGGCCGGTGGAACAGACCAGCACGTCGCCGGCCGAGACCCCCAGCGCAGCAGCAGTGTGCTCGGCTGTGCGATGGGTGTCGAGAAAGCCCTGCGCGCCCGTACAGGCGTTGGCGCCACCGGAGTTGAGCACGACGGCGTCGATGCGCCCGTCGCTGACCGCCTGTCGCGACCAGGTGACCGGCGCGGCCTCGACGCGGTTCGAGGTGAACACGGCGGCGGCGTGGTGGTCGGGCCCGTCGTTGACGACGAGGGCGAGGTCGCTGCGGCCGCTCGCCTTGAGCCCGGCGGTCACGCCCGCGGCGCGAAATCCCTGGGGAAGCTTGACGTTCGCGCTCATGGCGCCACTCCGTTCATCGGCAGTCCGAGCGTCTCGTCGAGACCGAGGGCGAGGTTCGCGCACTGCACGGCGGCGCCAGCGGTGCCCTTGGTCAGGTTGTCGATGGCCGAGACCACCACGACGCGACCGGCGTGCTCGTCGACGGCGACCTGCACCTGCACCATGTTGCTGCCCACGACGTTCGCGGTGGCCGGCCACTGTCCCTGCGGCAACAGCTGCACGAAGGGCTCATCGGCGTAGGCCGCCTCGAACACGGCCCGAACCTGCTCGGCCGCACCAGCTGGCGACACGGCATCCGTCAGCCTGGCCGTGCAGGTGGCGAGGATGCCACGGGCCATCGGCGCGAGCGTGGGGGTGAACGAGACGGTGACCGGCGATCCGGCCGCGAGCGAGAGGTTCTGCTCGATCTCCGGCGTGTGCCGGTGGCCGCCTCCGACCCCGTAGGGAGACATCGAACCGACCACCTCGCTGGCGAGCAGGTGCGGTTTGAGGGAGCGGCCCGCTCCCGAGGTGCCCGACGCCGCCACGACGACCACGTCGTCGGTCCGGGCCACGCCCGCCGCGAGCGCGGGAGCAAGAGCCAGAGAGACCGCCGTCGGGTAGCACCCCGGCACCGCGATGCGCGTGGCGCCGGCGAGGGCCTTGCGCTGCTTGCCCTCGCCCACGACCAGCTCGGGCATCCCGTAGGGCCACGATCCCGCGTACGTCGTGTCGTAGAAGCGCTCCCACGCCTGCAAGGACTGCAACCGGAAGTCGGCGCCGCAGTCGATGACGACGACCTCCGGGGGCAGCTCGGCGGCCAGCGCCGCCGAGTGA
This sequence comes from Humibacillus sp., assembly GCA_030452985.1. Lineage (GTDB taxonomy): Bacteria > Actinomycetota > Actinomycetes > Actinomycetales > Dermatophilaceae > DSM-29435. Next base: position 364 of record JAKDLG010000219.1, on the reverse strand, counting down.
CCGTGGGGCAGGGCCAGGAAGACGACGTCATGAGTGGCCAGCACCGCTGCCGTCGTCGCCTCGAGGGCCCGGTCGGCCAGCGGCATCAGGTGAGGGTGGACTCCCCCGAGCCGAACATCTACCCGGCTGCCGGCTGTCACGGCGCCGACCTCGAGCTGCGGGTGCGTGAGCAACAGCCGAAGGATCTCGCCCCCCGCGTACCCGCTCGCGCCCGCCACTGCTGCCTTGATCACAATGCATGACTATACACAATCATGCATATTCCTGCAGGTCGAGAGGCCGTCGAGAGGGCAGTGTTTGTTGGGGGGGGACCCCCCAAGGGGGGGGGTGGTACGAAAAGGGGGCGCCCCCAGGCCGCGGGGGG
>JAKDLG010000050.1 GCA_030452985.1 Humibacillus sp. | reverse complement strand
CCGCTGGGACACCAGACCCAAACGCCGACCATGACCTATCCGCGCAATCTCTAAGCGTGCTCGAGATAGTGCGGGTTGGTCATCACCCCCAATACGTTGCCGAAAGGGTCAGTGACCGCCGCCGTCACGAAGCCGTCGCCGCGGTCGGTCGGAGCCTCGAGAACCGAGGCCCCCCGGGCCTGAAGCTCTTCGAGCACGGCGTCGAGGTCATCGACGTGCCAGTAGACGACCGCGCCCCGCGCCGAGCCCGCATCATGGCGAGCGAAGCGACGGTCAACGATTCCGAGCTCGGTCTCGCGGTCTCCGAGCCGGAACTCGACGTAGGCCGTGGTGCCGCCGGCGTCTCGACGAAAGTAGGGCTCGGCACCGAGCACGGCTGCATACCAGTCGGATGCAGCGGCGACATCGTCGGCGAAGAAGCTGATGGTGGCGACTCCTCGAAGCATGTTCTCTCCTATGTGTGTGCTCGCACGGGTGGCGAGGTGAGACCAAGACTCCCAGCTGAAGTGCTCACCTAATGAGCACTTCTGAGGCCATGATGAAAGCATGAAGTCCGACCGGCTGATCGCAACGCTGCTGCTCCTGCAAGCGCGCGGACGCGTCACGGCATCCGAGCTGGCCGGGTCGAACGAGACGTCGGTGGCCACCGCCCGCCGAGATCTGGAGGCGCTCTCGGCGGCGGGCGTCCCGGTCTATCCCCAGCCGGGGCGTGGCGGTGGCTGGCAGCTCGTGGGCGGCGCCCGCACCGACCTCAGTGGCCTGACCGCCGGCGAGGCCCAGGCCCTGTTCCTGCTGCTGGGGCCGGCGGTCACCAGCAGGCCGGAGGCGCGGTCGGCACTGGCCAAGCTGCTGCAGGCACTGCCGGCGACCTTCAGGCAGGATGCCGCGACCGCGGCGGGAGCCGTCGTGGTCGACCCGGCCCGCTGGGGCTTCGAAGGCGCCGGGGCCGACCAGGCCTCAGACGACCTGCTCAGGCAGCTGCAGCACGCCGCGGTCGCCGGTGACGTTGTGCAGCTGGAGTACCGGCGCCGAGACGGTGCCGAGTCGGTACGCGACGTGCAGCCCCTCGGGCTCGTCGAGAAGGATGGTCGGTGGTATCTGGTCGCTGATGGTGAGCGCGGGCGGCGCACCTACCGACTCGACCGGATCATCGCAGCGGTGACGACGGACCGCACCTTCGTACGGCCGGACGTCGACCTGCAGTCGGAATGGGCGGCTATCGCCGGCCGGGTCGAACACCAACGAGCAGCGGTACACGCGACCGTGAGAACCACGCGTCCCGTCGCCATGGTGCTGCACACCCAGTTCGGAGCAGCGTACGAAGAGCTCGAAATGGAAGGTGAGACCCGCACGCTCCGACTGGGCGCCCATCTGCTCGCCGCCCTCGTCGAGCAGCTCGCAGGCTGGGGTGACCGGATCGAGGTGCTGGAGCCGCCCGAGGTGCGCGCCGGACTGGCCCGCACCGGCGCCGCGCTGGTCGCGCTGTACCGAACCGAATCGCACTGCTGCCAACGACTCTGAGAAGTTGAGGGTCGTGCAGCCGAGTAGGTGCTGTACGGAGTCACGCGCAACAGGAGGCCCGACCGACGCGGTCAGGCCTCCTGCCGCGCTCGGGGTCAGCCGCGGTAAACCGGTTGCTGAAGCTCGGTGACCCAGTCCTGCTGGTCCTCGGACTCCGCCCGCAGGTAGAGCTCACGACACGGGCCGTCGTAGGTGTAGCCGTTCTCGACGGCCCACCGGTGCATGGCCTGCCACGACTCACTGATCCGGCTCATCGGGCCGAGGTGAACGCCACACACTGCAGTCGCGGCCGGCAGGTCGGCCTGCTCCAGGTCCGCCAACGGCGGGCCGTCGTAGGCGTAGCCGACGACAACCTTCATGCCCTCCTCCACCTCGGCGTAGGTGGCGATCGCCGTCGCCAGGCTCGCGTCGGCGCCCCTGAGCCGCAACTGAACCCGGTCGAACATCGGGCCGATGTGCTGCCCCAGCTCGGCTGGCTCCAGGGTGGCGGTCAGGGCCGCCAGCCGCACGGCGGGCACGGTCTTCACGACGTAGTCAGTAGACATATCCGTCTCCTTCTCGATCATTCGAAGGCGCGACTCGACTGTGGCCAGCCGGATGCCGGCCGCACTCATCTCGTTCTCCAGGTCGGTGCGACGAAGCCGCAACATGCCGCGCAGCTCGACCGGCCCGACCTCATCGGTCAGGATGCGTCCGACCTGGCCGAGGCTCAGACCCAGCTCCTTGAGCGCAACGATGCGGTTGAGAACGACCAGCTGCTCGGGCGAGTACGAGCGGTAGCTGCTCCACGCGTCGACGCGGTCGGGTTTCAGCAGCCCGACCGCGTCGTAGTGGCGCAGCATCCGCACCGATACCTGCCCGAGTCGAGCAAAGTCTCCGATCAACATGACACCGTTCTCCCCCCTGACACCGTGTGAGAGTCAACCACGACCCACCGATCAGCCGAGAGACTGATGAAACGCAATTGCGCACGTGCCGTCAGGGGTTCGAACGGACCTGCGAGATGCAGGTGATGCCCTGGCCAGTAGGGCAGAATCTGAGAGATGCCGGACAGTCAGCCCAAGGGACCACGCCACGACCCGACCATGCCGCGCTACGCCGGCCTCGCGACGTTTGCGCTGCTCCCCCGTATCGAGGACGTCGGGCACGCTGACATCGCGGTTCTCGGGGTGCCCTTCGACTCCGGCACCAGCTTTCGACCGGGAGCGCGGTTCGGCCCCAGTCACATCCGGGAAAACTCGCGCCAGCTCCATCCGTACCACCAGGTGCACGACGCGTATCCGTTCTCGACGCTGCAGGTCGTCGACGCCGGCGACGTCGGCGTCGGACCTTTTGACATCGCGCAGGCGGTGGCCGCGATCGAGACCCGGGCCCGGGGCTTGGTCGACGACGGCACTCGCATCGTCGCGCTCGGTGGTGACCACACCATCGCGCTCCCACTGCTGCGCGCGGCCGCCCAGGCTCACGGGCCGGTAGCCGTTCTGCATTTCGACGCCCACCTCGACACCTGGGACACCCTGCACGGTGCTTCCGTCTGGCACGGGTCACCGTTCAGGCGGGCCTCCGAAGAGGGACTCATCGACCTGTCTCGTTCTCAGCACGTCGGCATCCGCGGCGGGATCTACGATCCGAGCGAGCTCGTCGACGACCGGAGGCTCGGCTTCGAGCTGCTGCACTGCGACGAGTTCCAACGCCGTTCGGTGGCCGACATCGTCGGCCAGGTGCGAGCGCGACTCGGAGACGGGCCGGTCTACGTCTCGGTCGACATCGATGTGCTTGACCCGGCCCACGCCCCCGGAACCGGCACACCCGAGGTGGCGGGCCTCACCACTCGGGAGCTGTTCTGCACACTGCGCGGGCTGCGCGGGCTCGACATCGTCGGCTGCGACGTCGTCGAGGTCGCGCCCGCCTACGACCACGCCGGCATCACCGGGCTGGCGGCAGCCCACACGGCCTGGGAGCTGATCACCCTGATGGGCCTGCGTCAGGCGCCTTGACCTGTCCTGCCAAGAGACCCACGCGGACGATCGAGGAGCACGACCGGGGCCTAGTCAGAATGGCGGTCTGGCTCGTCAGCCCCCGCCCCGCTCACGGTCGTTGCTGACGGGAGCCGCTTCGTCCCCTGATCGGACACCTCGATGAATGACTGACTGCCCTGGGCCAGGTAAGCCTGCACGCTGGACGCGATGCCGCCGACCGGTCGTGGAGGCAGGTACGCGGAGGCTCCGGCGGCGAGGAGACGTCCGACGGGGCCGGGAAAGCTGACGTCGAGCTCGTCGTCCTCGATCTCCGTGACGATCACGCGCGCCTGGGGAAACCTGCCGCGGAGGTGACCGAGAAGCTGAGGGCTGACCGGGTGGGTGAGCACGACGTCGGTGCTCTCCGGTGCATCGTGAAGATCGAGAACGATGTAGTCAGGGCCAAACTCGTCCGAGAGCCGACTGCGGGCAGAGTCGGAAAGACGCATCGCCGTCGCCACCACGGTGACCCCGTCGGGGGTCGGCACACCTGCGGCCGGCAGGGGGGAGGTCGGGAGGGTGACACCTTCCAACACGGAGGACTGGAACGAGAGGTGTCCCACCTCGCGACTCCCGCGAACCACGATGACCTCGGCGCCGTCGATGGCGGCAGCGATCACCGTGCGGAGGTCGGCTGGCAGCTCATCCACGTTCAGCGTCGGCGGTTCCCGTCGACGGCTCATGCCCGAAGTCTGCCTGACCTGAGGGCCAGGACGTCGGTGGCAGGCCGCGGCGAACCACCCGATCGTTGTCGGTCGTACGCGAGGTCAGCGCTGCTCGCTCGCGACTGCGTCGGCGTGACGATGGATCAGCTTCCAGCCGAACGGTTCGCGCTTGAATATCTCGGTGACTCGCAGGTCCATGGGGGTGGGCTGGTGCTGCCCCGAAAAGTGCACGACAGACCGCTGGACACCCACCCAGTAGGCCAGGTGACCGTCAGAGGCCCGGTGCATCACCTCGAACGCGTTGCTGGCCCCCGGCCTGAACATCCCAGCGCCGCGGGCGTTGGCCTCGTTGACGTGCTCAGCTCCCTGAACAGTCGTGCCCTGGGGGCCGAAGAGGGTGGCGGGTGGGGTTGTCGCGGAGAGGGCAGCGAGCGGTTCGATGTCGCCGTTGACGAAAGCGTCGGAGGCAGCGAGCCGGTCAGCCATGAAGTCGTCGACGGACTCCGTTCGTCGAGGCCGGGCTCGGCAACGGAGACTTCGACGTGCTCGCGGCGCTGCGCCGCTCCGGCGACCCGTTCACCCTGACGCCGGGCCAGCTGAGCACCTCCCTGCTGGTCACGACCGGTGCCATCAGCAAGCGGATCGACCGGCTCGAGACCCGCGGGCTCGTCCGGCGCACCGTGTCGGATGCCGACGCTCGCGGTCGGCGGGTGACCCTCACCACGGCCGGCGTCGACCTCACCGACCAGCTCATCGGTGAGCACCTCACCAACGAGGCCCGGTTGCTCGCCAGTCTGAGCACCACCGAGCGAGACCAGCTCGCAACCCTGCTCGGGCGTCTGGCCGCCACCATGGAGAACCGCCCCGACACCGAACCCGTCCAGACCGGAGAGCACCGATGAACCAGCGATCCACCCGATCCCCACGCGACCAGGCCGAGCACCTACGCCGCCTTCACCACGACGACGCGATCCTCGTTCTCGTCAATGTCTGGGATGCCGCATCGGCCCGGGTCGTGGCCGCCACCCCCGGCTGCTCTGCGATCGCCACGGCATCGGCGGCCATCGCGGCGACCCACGGCTACGAGGACGGTGAGAACATCCCCGTTGACCTGATGATCGACTGCCTACGGCGCGTCTGTCAGGCAGTCGAGCTTCCCGTGACCGCCGACCTCGAGCGCGGCTACACCGACGTGGGAGCCACCACCTCGGCGGCCCTGGATGCCGGCGCCGTCGGCATCAACCTCGAAGACGACCTGTGCGCGACGGAGACCATGGAGGAGCGCATCCGAGAGGCCGTCGACACCGGCCAGGCGCACGGCATCCCCCTCGTCGTCAACGCCCGTACCGACGTGTTCCTCCTGCGGCCCGACGCCGCTCCCGAGCAGCACTACGCCGAGGCCGCGGAACGCGGTCGCCGCTACCTCGACGCCGGGGCCGACTGCGTGTTCGTGCCCGGCTGCACTGCGGAGCAACACATTCGCGACCTGGTCGCGCAGTTCGGCCCAGGTCGTCTGAGCCTGCTCGCCGTTCCCGGCACTGCCGATGCCGGCACCCTTCAAGAATGGGGAGTCGCCCGGCTCTCCCACGGCCCCTTCCCCCACCGGCGCACGCTGCAAGCGCTGGACGCCTATGCGCGAGAACATGCCGAGCTGAGCCCTAAGTCCCCGCGTCAGGGCTGACCGGCCGGCGCACACGAGCCTCGGCTCGCTCGCCGGCGCGCATCTCGCGAACGTCGTGACCGGCATTGGTGATCAGCCGGACGGGGTCGGGCCCGATGGGCCGGAGCACACCGCCCTCGACCGCCACGCCGGACGCCTCGGGCAGCGCCAGGATGTCGTGGCCCAAGGCCCGGGCCACCTCGAGGGGACGATTCTTCGGGAACGTGTCTGCGTGCGGAAACACTGAGAGGTTCTCGATCAGACCGAGCCCTCGCATCCCCGTGGCCCGAGTGTCACCGTCGACGAGCGAGGCGATCGTCAGCGTCTCGCAGGCCAACAACGCTCCCGCGCTCCCACCGCAGTACCGACCACCCGCCGCCACGAAGTCGAAGACAGCGGAGACGAAATCGTGGCGCAGCACCTGCTCGGCCAGGGTCGAGGTGCTGCCTCCACCGACAAAGAGCAGGTCGTAGGGGCCAAGGGCACTACGGTCGTGCCCGTCAAGGCTCTCCCAGCTGTCGACCTCGGCCTCGATGGACAGGTCTTTCAGAGCGTGCCGGAACCAGACGCCAGCCGAGCGCACGTGCTCGTGCGGGAGGGCGAACGGCCAGTACAGCACCCGGGTCACGCCCTCGAACGCCTCCGCCCAGACAAGGCGCTCCTGCGTGGGTGACCCGCCTCCGGCGAGGAACAAAGTCATGAGGTGACGCTAGCAACGACGTCATCGTCAGGACGAGAGCGTCGCCAGCAGGCAGAACTCGTTGCCGTCGGGGTCGGCCATGGCAACCCGCCCGCAGTCACGCTGATCACCGTCGAGACGGGTCGCCCCGATGGACAGGAGCCGCTCGATCTCCCTCTGCTGGTCTTCGCCGCCGATGGGGGCGAGGTCGAAATGCAGCCGGTTCTTGCCGAGCCTCGGGTTCAGCGGCGGCCCGCCCCAGGTGATCTTGGGGCCACCGTGGGGCGAGCGAACCGCGGTCTCCTGATCGTGGTCCCAGACGAGGGGCCAGCCGAGCGCCTCGCTCCAGAAGTACCCGACCTGCTGCGTGCCATCGGAGGCCAGCGCGCCGAGAAAGCCGCATTCTGCGAGGAACTGGTTGCCGGGCTCAATGACGCAGAACTCGTTGCCCTCGGGGTCGGCGAGCACGACGTGCCCCTCCTCGGGGCGTTGGCCGATGTCGATGTGCTGACCGCCGAGCCGGAGGGCCCTCTCGACGGTCTTCTGCTGGTCTTCCAGGGATCCGCTCGTGAGATCGAAGTGCATCTGGTTCGGGCCAGTCTTCTGCTCCTCGACGGGCAGGAACCGGATGCGGAACCCGGTGTCGTCGTTGGGCCGCAGGTCAGGAGCCTTGTGCTCGAACTCCCCCCGCTCCCAGCCCAGCACGCCCGACCAGAAGCGAGCGAGGCGATCAGGGTCGATCGCGTCGATGCACAACGCGACCAGGAGGGAGGTCATGTCAGTGCAGCCCTTCGTCGTGGACGCCGGGCCCAACCATCGCACGTGCCGCACCACAGCGGCATCCGATATATGACCCCCATCGAACCGGCCCGGTGACGGTTGCGGGAATGCCGGTCTGCCCCGCGTGTGCGGCTCGGGGGCGGAGCAGTCCTCTGAGACAGTGGCCGCACGTGTTTGCTGCGGTGTTGGTCGGGGGCCCGGGCCCCACTCCGGGGCAGACCACCGGCACCGAGCCGGCGGCAGACTCGCCGGTCATCGCCGCACAGCGTCTGGCTGCCCAGTACGACTACGTGGGCGCGGCGAAGCTGCTCGCCCACGACCCGTCCGCGATCGCGAAGAAGGCCCTCGCCGGCATCAAGGCGGACCAGGCGCAGACCCGGGCGTGGGCGGACCCCACAGAGGTGTCCCACCTCTTCTACCACTCGCTGGTCGTCGACCCGGCCCGGGCATTCGCGAAGAACCAGCCGCAGCGGGTGGGCTACGCCGAGTACATGGTCACGATCGGTGAGTTCCGCGCCCAGCTGAAGCAGATCTACCAGCACGGTTACGTGTTGGTCCACCCGCAACGGCTGGTGACCAAGAGTGCCAACGGCACCATGAAGCCGGCCACCCTGATGCTCCCGCCCGGCAAGAAGCCGCTCGTTCTGTCGGTGGACGACGTGAACTACTACGAGTACATGACCGGAGCCGGCTTCGCCTCGAACCTCACCCTGAAGAACGGCCAGGTCACCAACACCTACCGAGACGCCCGCGGCCACGACCACCTGGGGGCCTACGACGTCCCGACCGTGATCGACGAGTTCGTGCAGAAGCACCCAGAATTCTCCTATCGCGGCGACAAGGGGATCCTGGCGGTCACCGGCTACAACGGCGTTCTGGGTTATCGCAGCTCGGTCAGGAAGTACGGCAACACCGCCCACACCCGTTCTCAGGGCCAGCAGGGGAAGGCGGTCGCAGACGCGTTGAAGGCGCAGGGATGGCAGTTTGCCAGCCACACCTGGGGCCATATCAACCTGACGACCGCCTCCCTGTCGCGCATCAAGGCCGACACCGCGCTGTGGGACAGCGAGGTGCGACCCATCGTGGGGCCCACCGACGAGCTGGTGTACCCCTTCGGGGCAGACATCAGCAAGATGCCCGAGTACTCACCCGACAACAAGAAGTTCGCGTTCCTGAACGGCACCGGGGGGTTCGACTACTTCTTCCCCATCGACGCCTCCACGCCTTCGTGGTCGCAGGTGACCAAACACGCGTGGCGTCAGGCTCGGATCAACGTGGACGGCTTGACGATGCAGCGAGAGCTCGACGGCGAGAAGACCGCGCTGGAGAACTTCTTCAACACCAAGAGCACGGTCGACCCCCTGCGTCCCCTGCCTGCCACTGCCCCGCTGACGAACGGTGGAGGCGGCCCCGCCCTCCCCGGGCAAGGCCGCCTCGACGCCCTGACTGTCCCCCATGACGAATCAGGGCCTGCGTGGTGAGCGAAGGCGGCCGTCGACCAGCCCAGCTCACCTGTCGGCCTTCCGCCAGTTGCAGGAGTCCCCCCAGGTGCCCCTGCGACGCCCGCGGACAGGCCGGGTCGACACGTCCCAATCTACGAACTTCGGGCGGTACGCACACTCCCCACAATGGGGGAGGTCGCCGGCCCCGGTCGGGATCTGGTCGGGATCTGGTCGGGACCTGGTCGGGATCCGGTTGAAGTCATGGCCGGTGGTCGAGCCAACCCTCGTCGTCGGCTTCGCGGATGAGGGAAAGCGTGTTCGTCACGTTGCGTCCGAGAGCCATGTACTTCTCCCGCACCGACTTCAGGTGACTTCGCACGGTGCTCTCCTGGATCCCCAGTCGGCGCGCCACCTGCTGATGACTGAGGCCGTCGTCGAGACCGGCGAGTACTTCAGCCTCTCGTGGGGTGATGGCCGGCACGAGCGTCGGATCGGTGAGGAGGGCTTCCGCGACGATGCTCGAGCACGTGAACTCGCCCCTGGCGGCCCCCACCAACGCTTCGTACAGGGCCGCCATCCCGTCGTTCTTGAGCACCAGCCCGGAGACGCCCGCTGCCACTGCCCGGCGTAACGGGACGGGCCGCTCCTCGGAGGTGAACAAGATGATGGCAGAGCCCGCCTCCCGCAGCTCGGGCACGGCGTCGATCGTGGGTTGGTCGTCCCTGCCCAGGTAGAGGTCGAGGACGATCAGGTCGGGGACCGTCGCCGTCGCCGTCAAGGCGTCCACGCTCTCGAAGGCCGAGCAGGGACCGAACTGCTCCGGCCGGGTCACGAGGTAGGCCATCACGCCGAGGCGGGTGGCTTCGTGGTTGTCCACCACGGCGACGCTCCATGGTGGGCCCCTGAGGTCGTCGGTGGCCATCGTGACTTTATAACCGACCACGGGTGGCCTCACCATCCTCACTTGTGGGGGTCTGCGATCAACAGCCAGGAGGCGAACTCGTCGCCCCCCGCCGCATCCGCCCCCAGTTGATGGATGCGCGCCAGGGTGGCCAGCTCGGCTGCGGGCAGCGGCGGGGTGACCACGACCCGCACGGAGCCGTCCCGACCGGGAAGGTAGGTGAGGATGACCCGTCGTACACCCGTCCGGTCCCTGACCAGCCCCTCCAGCAGGGTGCCCGCAGGGCCCTGCCCCAGACCAGGTGGGAACCCCGGCCGGACGTCCACGACTCCACCCCGTCTGCGGAACTCGGTCACCTGCTGGCGAAGGTCCGGGGCAAAGAACCCGGGCGCGTAGAGGTCGTCACGGGTGGCCAGGCTGAGCTGGGCGGCCTCGGCCCGGAGGCCGGGGCTCTGGAGGTCACCTCGCCCCGTGCTGACAGCCTCCAGCAACGGAAGGACCGTCTCGACGACGCGGCCCAGGTACTGGTTCTTGACCTCTTCGACCGACGCGCGGCGTTCGTCGAGGACCTGCGTCACATGCACCTGATGACGCTGTTGTTCGACCTGACGCCAGGAACGGCGCAGCGCGATGCCCAGCACCCAGCTGATGACCACAGCGACGGTGGCGGTGAGGAAGCCGAAAGACGCCGAGAGGGTGGCGACCGGGTCGCGCGCGACGATGACGCCGAGCACGGCCGCATACGGCAGAAGCAGCACGGCAAGGGCAGCAGGGGGTGTGACGAAGAACGCGAGAAGAATCAAGGGCAAGGCACCAAAGCCCGCCCCCCACGACCTGAAGTCCCCTGCCGCCCCTGGGCCCGCGGCCCACATGTGGACCACCAGTAACAGTGACTGCAGCGCGCTGAACCCATAAATCGCGGCGCGACCCGGTGGTCGTCGGGAGACGAGCGCAGCAGCAGCCGCCGTGCTCGCGGTCATCGCCAGTGCCACCAGTACCTCCGCCACGGACAATCTGTTGCTCGGCACGTACAGGATGGCCACGCCGAGGTTGGCGGCCAGCATGGGGACGCTCAGACCCAGAGCCAGCCTCCTGGTCTCCGCCGCGAGGAAGTCGCGGCGGGACGCGTCGTTCGTCATCCTCGCCTCGGGCACGGCGCGGCCGGCAGGACCACTGAGCACCCAGGTGCTACCCAACCCGTCGTCCGAGTGCAGAGTCGCTGAACCGCCCACCTCCTCCATCCGCGAGACGATGGACGAGCTGATGCCGACGCCGAGCTGCGTCTCGCGCACAGAGAACCCCCGCCCTCGGTCGCTCACCTGCACCTGCGCCACCCGGCCCGACAGATCGACCGTCAGGTTGGCCTCGTTGACCCCCGCGTGGCGGCCGACGTTTCGCAGCGCCTCACGCGCCGACAGCACGAGCGCGCGGGCGACGTCGGCTGAGGGCGACGGCCCAGGCAGCGAACGGGTCGAGACACCCACCAAGAGACCCTCGACGATGAGAGCTCCCAGCCCTCCGGCGGTCACTCCATCCGGAGGTGCGTCGGCCCGCCTCGGTGTCGCCTTTCCCGAGCTCACCGGCTGTTCGGCCATGAGCCCTCGAATAGCTCGCACCGCCTCACGACAGGCCTTGCGAGACGGCGCATCAGCCGTGGCATCCGGGACCGTCGCGGGTTCCGCCAGGCTACGCAAGGCCGTGAGGACGTCGTCGTGCAACACCCTGCGCACCGTCTCTTGACTGGCGTGCTGGGCTTCCAGGACGAGGTTTCGCAGCTCTGCCTCCCGTAGCTGTTCCGCCAACGCATCTGAGGTGGCCACCGCGCGGAAGAGGGCGTTCACGACTACCCACGCAGCCGTCACCATGCCCAGCTGCAGCACTCCCATCGTCGCCGCGACCCGCCACCCCAGTCCGCCCCACTGCGCCCTCAGCACGACCGACACCAGCGTGAGGCCCACGCCCGCGACGAGGGCCGGGCGGCCCCGGATGGAGACCACGACGGCCAGCAGCAGGATGGACGTCACGGCAGGGCCGACGAACTGGGCGAGGCCGGAGAACGGGGCGTAGAGGATCGCCGCGGCGGAGACGACCAACAGGCCCGTGAGTTCGATCCAGCCGAGACGGCCGCTAGCGATGCGGACGGCCACCACCACTGACCCCCCGATGAGCAGCACTCCGGCGGGCCGCCACGTCGTGGAGTCGTGGTCTGTCGCCCAGACCAGCACCGACAGAAGAGAGATCAACCCGAGCGTGGCCCCACAGGCCAACAACAGCGAGCGCCAGACGGAGGCCGAGCCACGCCCTTCGACCGTCCTCAACAAGGCGAGTTCCGTCGCCGCCGCAGCCATGACCTCATCTTCACACCGCACGATCGAAAAGCCCGGTAAAGACCTTTCGACCTTGGGCTGTCGTCATCGGTAACGGCATCCGCACTACCCGATGGGCCGGGCCAAGCCCTCCTGGCGGCAGGTCCGGCAGGAACGCCCTACGCTGGCGAGGTGCGCCCAGACATCGATGACCTGCTGGCCGAGCGCGAGAACGAGATCCAGGCCCAGCTCGCCCAGCTGACGAAGCCCGTCGGCGAGGTGGGCACGATCTCGTTCGGCAAGCGCATCGGGGAGGGCACTTCGATGGCGGTCGACCGACTCACCGCCGTGTCGGCGCAGGAGAACCTGCTCGCGATCCTGGCCGACATCGGACGCGCCCGGGAACGGGTGGCGGACGGCACCTATGGAGCTTGCGAGGTGTGCGGCGAGCCGATCCCTGAAGGGCGGCTCGAGGCTCGCCCGTGGGCCGTCCGGTGCATCCAGCACAGCTGACGCCACGCTTCACCGACGACGCCCCGTCGACGGGCGGCGGTTGCTTCCCGTCGCTGGCTACCCGATGTTCCTTCGCCGGGCACTACCTGAAGCACCGAGAGCTTCAGGTCAGGAGGGGCCCGCTGACGATCGCCCAGACGAGTCCACCGGCGAGCCCGAGTCCGACGCTCAGGAGGGCGGCAGCGACGGCCGTGTCCGACGACCACCGGCCCGGCACTCTGAGTGCGGCTGCGTGGTGTTCGTCGCTCTGCGCTCCGGCCATCGCCATAACACCCGCAGGCGAGAAGGCGGGAATGATCCAGCGCAGGTAGTAGAAGAGGCTGATCAGGCTGTTGACGAAGACGGCCAGCGTGAGCCAGGCCATGCCGCCGTCCCAGGCGGCGGTCGCGGTCGTGAGCTTGCCGACGAAGACCACCGTCGGCGGGGTTCCGACCAGACCCAGTAGCGCCACGAGCAGGGATGCCGCCAGCCACGGCCGAGAGCGCGAGAGCCCCCGGTAGTCGCTGAGGTCACGAGCGTCGGGCAGAGCGGTGGTGACGGCGAAGGCGGCCACGTTGGTGACGGTGTAACCGAGCAGGTAGAGCAACAAGGACGGGAGGGCGAGGTCGCTGCGGGTCGCGACCGCGATCGGCACAAGCAGGAAACCGACCTGGCTGACGGTCGACCAGCCCAGCATCCGGCGCGGGTCCTGTTGCCAGTACGCGGCGAGGTTGGCCAGGGTCATGCTCAGCACGGCCAGCACCCCGATCAGCAGTGGCCAGTCGACGGTGTCGGGCAGCACGCTCACGAAGCGGTAGAGCGCGACCATGGCGCCGATCTTGGGCACGGTGGTCAGGAAGGTCGCTACGGTGCCGTTCGCGCCTTGCGCCGCGTCGGGCACCCAGAAGTGGGCCGGTACCCCGCCGGCCTCGAACAGGAGCCCGGCCACCACGGCGAGCAACCCGGCGGCCACTGCGGCGGGGGGCGCCGCGGCGAGCCGCTGGGCCAGGTCGGCGTGCAGGGTGGCGCCGGTGACCCCGTAGAGCAGGGTGACCCCGAGTAGCAGCACGATGCCGAAGAGGGCGCCCATCAGGTAGGTCTTCATCGCTGCTTCGGCCCCCCGAGGGGTCCGTACCATTCCGATGAGGCCGTAGAGCGGGATGCTGGCGAGGAAGAAGGCGACCGCGAGCACGAGCAGGTCACGCGCGCCGGCGAGCACAATCGTGCCGGTGGTAGCGAAGAGCAGCAGGGCGTAGGTCTCGCTCTCGCGGGCGGTTGCGGCGAGCTCATCGCCGGCGATGCCGAGCACGAGGAGAGTCCCCAGTGCGGCGGCGATGCGGGCAATGCCGGTGGCGGTGTCGACGGCATACGTGCCCTCGAACGCGGCCGTTGGTGCGCCGGTGAGCCCTGCCGCCGACACGGCGATGCTGGCGACCAGGGCGCCGGCCGCAACGACTCGGGTGACCCACTGTCGGTTCCGGGGCAGGAACGAGCCGCCCATGAGCGCGGCCAGCCCGCCGACGAAGAGCAGGATCTCGGGCAGGAGCAGCAGGGGCCGCATGGAGGTCTCCACGGCTCACCGCCCGAGCAGCGTGACGACCGCCGAGGCGGCCGGCTCGATGACGGCGAGCAGCGGAGCCGGGTAGACGCCGATGAGTAGCGACAGGCCGAGCAGGATGCCCGTGGACCAGACCTCCCGAGGGTGCAGGTCGGCGAACCCGACCGACCTGCCGTGCAGTCCGCCGGTGAAGACGCGCTGCAGGGCCCGCAGGAAGAGCGCCGCCGTGATGAGGATGCCGAACAGCGCGATCGCGGTCACCGGCGCCACCGCGATGCTTCCGGTGAAGACCTGGAACTCGGCGATGAAGCCCGACAGCGCGGGCAGGCCGAGTGAGGCGAACGCCCCGACCGCGAAGAGGCCGGCCAGCTTCGGGGCGGTATGAGCGAGACCGCCGAAGTCGGCCATCTCGTACGTCCCGGCCCGCTGGTGCAGGGTGCCGACGAGCAGGAAGAGTGCGGCGGTGATCAGGCCGTGGCTCACCATCTCGGTCACCGCCCCGGTGACCGCGATGCCGCGGGCCGAGGCGGTGTCGCTCGCGACGAGACCGGCGGCGCCGACCGCCATCACGACGTAGCCCATGTGGTTGACCGAGGTGTAGGCCACCATCCGCTTGAGGTTGCTCTGGGCGAGGGCGACGAGGGCGCCGTAGAGCACCGAGACGATCCCGACCACGATGATGAGCCACGCCCAGGCCCGCCACGCCTCGGGCAGCATCGGCATCGCGATGCGCACGAAGCCGTAGGTGCCCATCTTCAGTAGTACGGCGGCGAGCACGGCCGAGCCGACCGAGGAGGCGTCGGTGTGCGCCGGCGGCAGCCAGGTGTGGAAGGGCACCGTCGGGGTCTTGACCGCGAGTCCGAGCAGGATCGCCGCGAGCACGAGACCTCCGGCCAGGCCGTGGCCGGCGAGCGGGTTCGCCGCGATGAGCTCGACCATGTCGAAGGTGTGCGGGTCGGCGTAGACGTAGAGGCCGATGAACCCGACGAGCAGGGCCAGCGAGCCGAGGAAGGTGTAGAGGAAGAACTGCAGGGCCGAGCGGGCCGCGTTCACGTGGCCCCAGCCGGCGATGAGGAAGTACATCCCGACGATCGACAGGTCGAAGAAGACGAAGAAGAGGATGAGGTCGGCCGAGACGAACAGGCCGAGGCTGACGGACTGGAGGAAGAGCAGCAGGGCGGCATGCAGGCGCGGTCGACGCGCCTCCTTGAGCGAGTAGACGGCGCAGGCGAGGAACACCACGGCCGTCATGGCCACCAGCGGCAGCGAGAGCCCGTCGACCCCGACGTGGTAGCTGCTGCGCACCCCGGGGATCCACTGCACCTGCTCGTCGAGCGCGAGTCGACCAGGCGTCGGTGTCTCGTAGCGGGCCCAGACGAGCGCGACGAGCACCACCTCGGCAGCGGCAACGGCGAGCCACAGCCACCGGGCGGCTGCGTCGCCGAGGCGGGGGACCGCGGCCAGCACGATCGCGGCCACCAGGGGCAGGAAGACCAACAGGCTGAGCACGTTCACCTCACCACCAGAGGAAGCAGGAGCAGCACGAGCAGGGCGGCGAGAACCGCCACCGCCTGCAGGTAGTAGTGGTGCATCTGACCGGTCTGCGGGCGGCGGGCGAGCTGCCCGAGCCGTCGGATCCACCCGGCCAGTCCGTGCACGGTGTCGTCGAGGGCCTGGTCCAGCCACGCTGAGAGGCCGGCCAGGCCACGCGGGGCGGATGCTGCTCTCTCGCCGCCGCCGCCGCCGCCGCCGCCGTCGTCGTCAGGCCGTGCCGCTGAGCCAGCACCGCCAGTCATCCCGCCCACCGAACCAGCCAGCAGCCACACGCCGCGGTCGAGACGGCGGTCGACCTGGTCGAGACGACGAGCCAGCGCGAGGGTCGGGTCGACGACGACGCGGTGCGCTGCCCGTTCCAGGCCGAGCCAGCCCGCCGCCCACGCGGGTGAGGGGGTCCCCCACCGCCACACCGCGAGCCCGACCACGACCGCGATCGCCCCGGAGACCGCCAGCTCCCGGGGAGATGCGCTCCCGTCGGTGCCTCCGCCGACGGTGCGGGCCACGGCGTCGGCCAGTGGGGGCAGAGCCAGCAGGCCGAGCAACGCGGCGCCGGCCGCCAACGGCAGCAGCGGGATTCGCTGCCACCGGGTGACTGCGCGGGTTCCTTCTTGCTCCTCGTCGAGGTGGGCTTGCGCGTCGGCCGCCTCCACCGCCGACGGGCGGCGCCAGATGACGACGACGATCTTGGCCGCGTAGGCCGCCGACAGCGCCGCGGCTGCCAGCCCAGCGGCATACAGCCAGGGAGACTGCTCGAGCGCGGCCGCGAGCACAGCATCCTTGGTCGCCCACAGAGACAGCGGCGGAAGACCGGCCAGGGCGGCGGCGCCGACGGTGGCGCACCAGCCGACGAGTGGCCACCGGCGAGCGACCCCGAGCAGCCCGTCGAGGTGCTTGGTGCCGAGCGCGGTCAGCCACGCCCCGGCGGCGAGGAACAACAAGGCTTTGGTCGCGGCGTGGGCGACGAGCTGAGCGGTGCCACCGGCGACCGACCCGACCCCGGCGGCGAGCACGACGAAGCCGAGCTGCGAGCCGGTGGAGGCAGCGAGCAGCTGCTTGAGGTCAGTCTGCGCGATCGCCACGGCCCCCAGACCGAGCGCAGTGAGTACCCCGGCCCAGGCGGCGACGGTGGGCGCCCAGGCTGTTGCCGCCAGCAGCGGCTCGGCGCGCAGCAGCAGGTAGCCGCCCATGGCCACCATGGCCGCGGAGTGCAGCAGCGCGCTGACCGGGCTGGGGCCCGCCATGGCGCGCGAGAGCCAGAACGAGAAGGGCAGCTGGGCCGCCTTGCCCAGCGCCGCGACGAGGATGCCGGTCGCGATCACGTCGCGCGCGCCCGCCCCTGTCCCGCTACCCGAACCGGATGCCGCCGAAAAATCGTCGAGTGAGAGCCCGACCCCGGCCCCTACGGCGGCGCCCGCAGCCAGGTAGAGCCCGAGGTCGGCCAGGCGGGTGGTGAGGAATGCGGTCAGACCCGCCGAGACGCGGTTCTGCTCCCACCACCAGAAACCGATCAGGGCGTACGAGGTGGCGCCCATCACCTCCCAGCCGGTCAGCAGGGTGGGCAGGGTCAGGGCGGTCGCGGTCAGCGAGGCGGAGGCCGAGAAGAGCAGCATCAGCCCGTTGAAGCGGGCTCGGTGCTCGCGCACGTCGGCGGCCGCGAAGACGAGCACGAGCAGCGTGACCACAGCGACGGTCGGTACCACCAGGGCCGAGAGGCCGTCGACCCCGAGAGCGAACTCAGACCCCGCGACGAACGGGAAGGCGACCGTGGGGCGGCCGACAGCCACAACGATCGAGGCGGCCACCACCACGGTCGACACAGCGGTGGCGAGCGGCGCGGCCACGCGGCGCAACGCGGGCACGACGATCACCAGCCCTGCTGAGACGGCAGGGAGCCCGACGAGCACCCAGAGCGCCAGTGCGGCGAGCCCGGTGGTGGTCGTGGTCATGGCCACGCTCGTGTTCGCGGTGGTGTGCGTCATTCGGAGAGGTCACCGGCCATGTCGGTCATGTCGGCCTCGTGGTCACGGTGCAGCAAGGTGGCCACCGCGAAGCCGATGGCCATCTCGACCGTCATCGCCGCGATGATCACCATGAGCAGCACCTGCCCGCTGGGGTGGGGGAAGAGGAACCACCAGAAGCCGGCGGCGGCGAGAATCAGCCCGTTGATCATCAGCTCGAGGCCCATCATCACCATGACCACCACCTGTTGGGAGATGGCCCCGTAGAGGCCGATGCTGAAGAGGGCGGCGGCGAGCAGCAGCACAGTCTGCAGGGTCATCGGCCGACCCCTCCGCGCTGGGGGTCGGCAGAGTGGTCGGCGGCGCCGCGTAGGTCATCGCCCAGCCGGTCGTAGCGGCTGCGCTTCGAGGCGATGACGATGCCGGCCACGATGGTGGCGACCATGACCGGGCTGACGACGGTCATGACGAGCATCTTCGAGCCCATCAGCGCCTCGCCGAGGGCCCGGGTCGTGTCGCTTGAAGGCTGCCCGCGCCGGGTGGGCCACGGGATGAGCAGTGCCCCGGCGGCGAGGGTGAGGAACACGACGCTGGCTGCGGCCAGGGCCTTGCGCTTGTCGTGCACCATGCTCATCGGCATCAGGGCGGGGTTCATCCCCATGAACATGACCATGTAGACCGCCATGACGGCCATCTCCATCACCATCATCAGGATGACGATGACCCCGACGTAGTCCTGGTGCAGCAGCAGCACCTGCACGCCGACGGCCACGAACGATAGGGCGAGGGCGTAGGTGGCGCGGGCCATCGAGTCGACCACGAACACGGCCGCGCCCATGACGACCGCGACCACGGTCATCACCCAGAAGACGACGTCGACGAACACGGCTCACCCTCTCCACACGGCGATGACCGACACGACGAGCACCTGCACGAGCGCGGCGGGCAGCAGCACCAGCCAGCCGACCTCCATGAACAGGTCGGGGCGCAGCACCGGCAGCCGGCGGCGCGCCAGCACCAGCGCCGTCAGCACGACGATGGTCTTGACGATCACCCAGAGCCAACCGGGCAGCAGCGGCCCCGCCCCGCCGCCGAGGAACATCGGTACGGCGAACGCCGCCCCGGCAGCGAGCAGCGCGTAGCGGCCGGTCAGGAAGAGCAGCCGGTCGAGGCCCGACAGCTCGGCCGCGACGCCGCCGGCGATGTCGGAGCCGACGGCGGCCGAGAACGGCCCCCACACCGAGAAGCCGAGCACGCCGATGAGGTAGACGAGGAAGGCGATCGGCATCCAGACCACGAACCACAGCCCGTGCTGGGCGGCGGCGACGTCGCCGACGCGCAGGCTGTGCGCCGCGATCGGCGGGGCGACGAGGGCGAACATCAGCGGCAGCTCGTAGCCGAGACCGTGGGCGAGAAAGCGGTAGCCGCCGACGAGGCCGTGGGCCGAGTTCGGGCCCCACCCGGTGAGCCAGACCAGTGCCCAGACGCACACGTCCATGGCGTTGAACCAGACCACCCCGACCGGGGAGTCGAAGACGGTCCACGGCCCGAGCGGCACGACGATGACCATCAGGGTCGCGATCACGACCAGCCCGCCGCTACCGATGCGCCACAACGGGGTGTCGGCCTCGACCGTCGCGCGGCGGCGTTGGCGCATCAGGCGGGCCACCTCCCGCAGTGGCCGGCCGAGGCCGGTTGGGCTCGCTTCGGCGCGGGCCGTAGCGACGCCGTCGACGGTCGCCGCGAACCACGCGAGGCCCAGCACGATCGCGCCGGCCAGTACGACCCAGCCGACCGGCACGAGGGTGAGAGACGAGGTGGCCGCTTCAGGCATCTGGCGACTCCTCGTTCTGGTGCGGGGCGAGGTTCGACGTGGTGGCGACGTCGATGGCCAGGCTGGCCACGACGAGCCGAGCGGCGGCGAGATCGAGGCCGACCACGAGGCGCTCGGCGACGGCGAGCAGCTCGGGTACCGATGCCTGGGGTGCCGGGGTCGCTTCATCGCCGGTGAGCTCGGCGCGGGCCTGGTCGACCAGCCGCGCCAGCCGCTCGTAGACGTCGCCGTGCAGGTGTGGCGGAGTGTCCGGCCGGTCGCCGGCCCGGAGGTCTCCGATGCCCCGCAGCGACCAGCGAAGCAGCCGGGCCCGCCGCAGCCGACGCCGAAGCTCATCGAGCAGGATGGTGCCGGCTGCGGTATCCGGCTCGTCGACGAGAGCGTCACGAACGTGCACGGCGGCGGCGCGACCGTCGGCCCAGCCCGAGAGCGCGAGCAGGCTGGCGAGCTGGTCGCACCGGAGGGCGGCGCGTTCGTTGGGTTCGAGCCGCACTGGTGTGCAGTCGGATTCGTCGAGAACGCTGGCTTCGGCGGCGACTACGACGTCGCCCTGCAGGGTGCAGCGCAGCACCACCCCGGCCGGCCAGTGCGGCAACACCGGGCCAAGAGGCACGTGGAGCTCGTCCATCTCCAACCCGTCGCGGTCGTCACCACCCTCGGCGAGCGGGATACCGCTCGGTGACATGTCCATGTCGCTGTCGCCGCTCATCTGGTCGGAAGTGAAGCCCTCGCGATCGCGCGCGTCGCGGATCTGCCGTTCGGGGTCGAGCAGCTCGGCCGCCACCCTGTCCAGGGCCGTTTGCACGCTTGTCGTGTTGGTGTGGTCGGCGATGGCGGTCCTCGACCGTGGGCCGGGGAGCTGCCCCCAGGCCGACTCGACCCGCTCCGACAGCTGCGGGCCGGGTGTCCCTACGGTGACGAGCGCGTCGGCGTCGGCCGGAGACGTCGCCAGCCACCAGCCCCGGCGGCCGATCTCTCGTTCGATGGCGACGCGGGCGAGCCAGGCTCCCGGCGCCTCGACCACCAGCACGTGGGTGGCGTCGACGGCAAGGGTGGCCAGCCGCCGCCTCAGGCCCATCGCAGGGCCCCCTCGCGCCAGGCCCAGACGACAGCGAGCAGCAACGCGCCGAGAAAGAGGAACATCTCGATGACCGCGGACGCGCCGACGTCGGCCACCACGACCGCCCACGGGTACATGAAGAGCATCTCGACATCGAAGGCGAGGAAGACGAGTGTGGCGAGGTACCAACGGGCGTGGTAGCGCGACAGGGCATGCTCCGCAGGGCGCCACCCCGACTGGAACGGCAGCACCATCAGCGGCTCGGGTGACACAGCACTCATCCGGTGCAGTCCCCACAGACCGGTAAGGCTCACCGCCGCAACGACGATCACCATGAGCGGCGCGAGGTACACGGTGCGACTCCAAACCGGGTCTGGGAAGAGAACGAGAGAGTTCTGGTGGGCCGACTCTGCCCTACTCAAGATCTCTTGGGTCGTGTCGGGACGGATCGCGGCTCAGCCGTGAGCGAGGGTGTAGCCGCCGGCGTCGTCGAGCGCAGTGACAACGTCGGGCTCAGGCAAGGGTGCGTCACTGACGACGGTGACGGTCGAGGCTCCTTCGGTGGCGAGGTCGACGGCCACGGTGCGTACTCCCACCAGGGCCGAGAGCTCGCTCGTGACCGCGTTGGTGCAGTGGTCGCAGGTCATGCCGACCACGGAATAGCTATGCGTGCTCTGCTCGCTCATCGTGCCCTCCATCGGTTGTGAAATGTTGGCTTACCCTCCAACGCTGGGCGTCCGGTGCCCTCCGCGCCTAGCACCATACCCCCTGGGGGTGTGTGCCAAACAGCACTCCTTCTCGCGCGCCGGTTCAGGACGGTCGGCTACGAACGGAGGACGAACCGGCTCGGCTGGAAGGGCTGCACTGCGCAGCAGACCTCCCAAGTCGCTACCGCCGGCTCAAGAGCGCTTCCAGCTGGACGATTTCTGACTTCTGGGAGGTGTGGATGGCTAGGGCGAGGGTCTGCACCTCTGGGCGCTCGGAGAGGTCGAGCGCGGCCTGCGCCATCGTCACGCCACCCCGGTGGTGGGCAATCATCAACGTCAAGAACTGTCGTTCTGCCTCCGGGCCACGTGCGCGCCCGAGCGCCTGAATCTGGGCAGCGGTGGCCATTCCCATGCCCTGCTCATTCGCAACGATGTGGTGCTCCCCCTCCCATCCAGGCCATGTCCGTGGTGGGCGAGGTCTGGGCCAGCCCCCAGACCGAGAGCCAGCCGTACATCTGACCGGACTGCTGGGCCTGACTGGTGGCGATGTCGTACGCGACCGACCTGACATCCGCGTCGGTGGTGCGGTCCCGCACGATCAACGACAGCTCCACCGCCTGGTTGTGATGGGTCTGCATGTCGCGGGCGAACCCGGCGTCGGCGCTGTCGTCAGCCGGGGCGTGCCCTGACGAGCCCATCCGGTAGCCGGCAAAGACCGACAGTGCGAGCAGGGTCAGGGCCAGCACAGAAACTGCGGCCGGCCACGAGCGAGCTCTGGGCGCCGGGCGAGCCGCCACAACCGGCTGCGGCTCCGCGACGGCATCCGCTCGTTGCGGGTTCGAAGGCGGCGGTGACGCCATGGTCAGCCCCTACCCGTCGGCGGGCTGGTTGCCCTGCTCTCGCGCGACCACCACTGTGACGGCGATGGCGATCGCAACCACTACGGCCGTGATCGAACCCCAGAGTGCGACCGTCCGGCCCCGAGCACGGGACCGCTCCTCTGCCTGCATCTCTGCGACCACCTGACGCCGGTCCGTGTTGCTGTTGGTGGCTTTTCGTTCTGACTTCTTACCTGACATGACGTTCTACTCCTCACGAGCCAAGGGTGGCGACAGCTGTCGCCACGTCGTCGGCGAACCTTCGGGATCTGTCGGTGGCAGGCCGGGGCCGTCTGGTCGGCTGACGCCAGGTCCAGACGGCCGCAGCCCGCCGTGGTGTCAGCCCTTGATGGTGGGAAGGAGCTGCTTCATGACGGTGATCTCCTGCTTCTGGGCGTCGATGATCTGCTGCGCGAGCTTCTTGGCGTCAGCGTTCTTCCCGTCGCTCAGCTCGGTGCCGGACATCTCGACCGCGCCCTGGTGGTGGGCGACCATCATCTGTAGCCACATCCGGTCGAACGCGGCCCCGGAGGCGGCCGACAGCTGCTGCATCTGCTCGTCGGTCATCATCCCGCCCATGCCGGTGCCGCCCATCTGCGACATGTCGTGACCCCCGCTGGTCGGGGCGGGCTGCCCCCACGCGGTGAGCCACCCGGTCATGGTCTGAATCTCTGGGCCCTGAGCGGCCTGGATGTCCGCGGCCAACGCCTTCACCTGTGGGCTGGCGGCCTGCTTTCGCGCCATCTGCGACATCGTGACGGCCTGCTGGTGGTGCGGGACCATGCCCGCGGCAAAGGTGATGTCGGCCACGTTGTGTTGGCCGGATGCGGCATCCGGGCTGGGGTTGCCGTTCGGGGTGCTCGACGCGGAAGTGGTCATACCCGCCGAAGCGGGCCGGTTCTGGTCGGCGGTACTGGCGGGGGTGCTGGTGCTGCCGCACGCGGTCAGGGCGAGGGCCGTGAGCGCGCTGGCGGTCGTGATCGCGGCATGGCGAATCGTACGATTCATGGGGTGGTCCGTTCTGTTCGTCGTCAATAGCTGGAGGGGTACACCTGCGTGAGAGGCACGCACTCACCCGAGAAGGAGTCAGGTGCGCGCGGTTTGCTCACGTTCGACAGATGCACAGCTCCGACAACGAAGGTGTTCGACGCCTCGGCGGGCCCCGGACCAGTCCTGCGATCGCGCGAGAACTTGCATCACCGAGCGTGCGCACCATCCGGAAGGGCCGACCCTGTCTGCGCAGCACCACCCACACCAGCAGCGACAACACGGCAAGGCACATCGCCAGACCGCCATGACCCCCTGTCGGTTCGAGCGGGGGTGCCGCGTTGACGGCGCACTCCTGGCAGCCCCGCTCGCTGCGCGCCACGATCTGATGGTCGGTGGCGAGCTTTCCTGCTGCCGACCCGCGTCCGGCATGGGCCGCCGTTCCGGCCTGGGATGACCCCACTGCACTTTCTGGCGCCCTGCTCTCATCAGGGTGGCCCACGGTCATCCTGGGGCCAAGGTCGTGACCCAGAGAGTGGCCCGACCCGAGATGGCCGGCCCCGAGGGAGTGCATCGCGATGACTCCGCATGACACCAGCACCACCAACACGAGCAGCCGCCAGCTCCGGCGGCCCGGCACGGACGGCAGCCGCTGGTCCCTTTCCGTGCCGGTCATGGTGTCCACTTTAGGCAGGTGCCGAACACCTGGGTGCACCCGACCCGGTCAGCCGAGGGCGCCCTTCACGAGAAAGCACGAACCGCCCGTGACGGTGTCGCAGCCGTGGGCCCAGTCCGAACGCACCTCGTCGGCCAGCGAGCCCAAAGACGTCGGTTCAGACTCAACCGCGCGTGGAGACGTAGAGCATCGATCCTTGCTGATTGCGCCCCTTCTCATCGCCCGGTTGACTTGGAGACCGTCAAGGCCGATCACGTCGGGGGGCGCGGCAGGTGCTCGGGGATGGTGACGGTCGGGTGCGGCCCGGACCTAACCCAGGGGGACCTCCTGGGCGGGACGTTGGCCTCTGTGCGCGGTGACTCAGCGGTGGTGAAGTGACAGAGTGACCAAACCTGCCCCCGGGCTGAGAGTGCTTGCGTTGGCAGCGCTGGTGGTCGGTGGACTGCTCACCGGTTGCACGTCGTCGGCTTCAAACACCCCGGGCAGCATGATGGGCGGACCGGCGGGCTCAGGCCCCCGAAGCAGCATGCTGGGCGTAGCAGGCGGCTCGGGCCCCCCGGGCAGCATGATGGGCGGACCGGCGGGCTACCACTTTCCTACGCTGAGCTGTGCTGCTCCGGTCTCGCTGCCTGGCACGACGGTCACCGTGACCCTCGCGGACATGGGGATGACGCGGATGATGGGCGGCGACGCACCGATGGGTGCCGTGATGATGTTGCAGGCGACCCCTCAGGTCGTGGCCGCGGGGAAGGTCAGCCTGGTGGCGCAGAACCGGGGCTGGCGCACGCATGAGCTCGTCGTGCTGCCGTTGGCGCGAGCCGCCGCGGCAGGGCAGCGGGTTCCGGGCGCCGATGGCAAAGTCAGCGAGTCAGGGAGCCTGGGCGAGGCGTCGGCCTCCTGTACCAGCGGGGCAGGTGAGGGCATCGACTCCGGCGCGGTCGGCTGGGTGACGCTCCAGCTTTCCCCTGGCCGGTACGAGCTGGTCTGTAACCTCAAGAACCACTACGCCAACGGCATGTACCAAGAGCTCGACGTCCGCTGAGACGTCCCTGTGGCGGGATGCCCTAACGCCTTGCAGGAGAGGGGGTTTAGCCGTGTCGCCTTCAGGTCGGGACGTACGGTGGCGCGCTACTCGCTCATCGGGACCAGCCGGGCACGGTCGC
The DNA here is from genome assembly GCA_030452985.1 of Humibacillus sp. Classification (GTDB taxonomy): domain Bacteria; phylum Actinomycetota; class Actinomycetes; order Actinomycetales; family Dermatophilaceae; genus DSM-29435. The sequence goes on along the minus strand of JAKDLG010000050.1, from coordinate 4,745 downwards.
GCGATGAGTTCCGTGCCATCAAGCTTGCATACCCATGGGGGGTATGCAGTAGGGTGAAGAGATGACCGCACACCCGGACATGTCGCGACCCGTCGAACGGGTCACCGCCGCCGACCCGGTGTGCGGGATGAGCGTGGACCCCGACGGCCCCCTACGAGCCGAGCACGAGGACGTCGGCTATCACTTCTGCTCTCAGCGCTGCTTCGATACGTTCGAGGCCGACCCGGCCCAGTACGCGGGAGAGAACGTGGGAGCTCACGCCGAGCGTTCGGTCGATGGGGTCACGACAGTGCGAGGTAGCGACGGCGCCGGTGATGCTGGTGTGGCTGAGCCGGTAGCGGTGGCTGAGCACACCTGTCCGATGCACCCGGAGGTTCGCCAGGCGGGGCCGGGTTCGTGCCCGATCTGTGGGATGGCGCTCGAACCAGTATCGGTGAGCGCTGACGCCGGGCCCAACGCGGAATTGGTTGACATGACCCGCCGCTTCTGGGTCGGGCTCGCGCTGGCCCTTCCCGTGTTCCTGCTCGAGATGGGCAGCCACCTCTTCTCCTCGGTGCGCGAGCTGGTCCCACCGACGGTGTCGGTGTGGGTCCAGCTGGTGCTCGCAACCCCGGTGGTCCTCTGGTGCGGTTGGCCGTTCTTCGTTCGGGGCTGGGCCTCGGTCCGAACCCGGAACCTGAACATGTTCACCCTCATCGCGATGGGCACCGGTGTGGCCTGGGTGTACAGCGTCATCGCCACCGTGGCCCCCGGCATCTTTCCCGCCTCCTTCCGCAACACCGGCACCGGCTCTGGGATGAGTGACGGCATCGGGGTGGGCACGGTCGATGTCTACTTCGAGGCCGCCGCCGTCATTACCGTCCTGGTGCTTCTCGGGCAGGTCCTGGAGCTGCGGGCTCGGGAGCAGACCTCGGGCGCGATCCGGGCCCTGTTGGACCTGGCCCCGAAGACCGCCCGCCGCATAGCTGACGACGGCTCCGATGAAGAGGTCGACCTGGCGAACGTGCAGCTCGGCGACCGGCTCCGGATCCGCCCCGGTGAGCGCGTTCCGGTCGACGGCACTGTCGAAGAGGGCCGTTCTTCGCTGGACGAGTCGCTCGTGACGGGCGAGGCGATGCCGGTCACCAAGGCAGTCGGCGACACCGTCATCGGCGGCACCATCAACCAGTCCGGTGGGCTGGTCATGGTCGCCGAGAAGGTCGGCCGCGACACGATGCTGGCCCGGATCGTGGCCATGGTCGCCGACGCGCAGCGCTCCCGCGCGCCGATCCAGCGGATGGCTGACCGGGTGGCCGGCATCTTCGTGCCCGTCGTCATCGGCGTGGCCGTCATCGCGTTCATCGTCTGGGCTCTGTTCGGGCCCGAACCGAGACTCGCCCATGCCCTGATCGTGGCCGTAGCCGTACTCATCATCGCCTGCCCCTGCGCCCTCGGACTGGCTACCCCGATGTCGATCATGGTCGGGGTCGGGCGCGGCGCCGGGATGGGCGTGCTCATCAAGAACGCTGAGGCCCTCGAGCGGATGGAGAAGGTCGACACCCTCGTGGTCGACAAGACCGGCACCCTGACCGAGGGGCGGCCCACGGTCACCGAGGTCGTCCCCGCGGCCGGGTTCGAGCAGACCCAGATCCTGACCTTGGCCGCCGGGGTCGAACGCGCCTCCGAACACCCCCTGGCGCACGCCATCGTCGAGGCCGCCGCCGCCCGGCAGATCCCCATCCCGGACGTGGCCGACTTCGACTCCCCCGTCGGACGCGGAGTCGAGGGCACGGTGAATTGCCGAGACGTCGTCATCGGCAGCTCCGACTTCCTGCGCTCCCACCGAATCGACACGACCGGCCTGGACGGTCGGGCTGACCGGCTACGCGCCGACGGAGCCACCGTCATCCACATCGGCGTCGACGGCACACCGGCGGGAATCTTCGCCATCGCCGACCCTGTCAAAGCCACCACACCGGACGCGTTGAGCAAGCTGCGTGACGAAGGCATCGAGGTCGTCATGCTGACCGGTGACAACCAGGTCACCGCCGAGGCCGTCGGACGACGCCTGGGCATCGACCGGGTCGAAGCCGGTGTGTTGCCTGACCACAAGAGCGACATCGTCACGGCGCTACGCAGCGAAGGCCGGGTCGTGGCGATGGCCGGGGACGGCGTCAACGACGCCCCCGCCCTGGCTGCCGCCGACGTCGGCCTCGCGATGGGATCAGGGACCGACGTGGCGATGGAAAGCGCCGGCGTCACCCTGCTCGGTGGCGACCTGACCGGCATCGTCCACGCCCGCCATCTGTCCCAGAAGACGATGGGGAACATCCGCCAGAACCTGATGTTCGCGTTCGTCTACAACGCCGCCGGAATCCCCATCGCCGCCGGCGTGCTCTACCCGTTCTTCGGGCTGCTGCTCTCCCCGATCATCTCCGCCGCCGCGATGGCACTCTCTTCGGTCAGCGTCATCGGCAACGCCCTGCGCCTGCGCACCCAGAAGCTCTGATCCCTCACCCAGATCTCTGCTGGGACCGCTCCCGCTGTCCCCGACCGGTGATCGCGCGCCAGATCCAGCTCGACGGGACAATACGGTTCTCAATGACATACGCCGTCGTGGGCTCGTGCGCGAGGGTCGCGTCCAACGCCCGGCGTGCCGACCGGGATGCCGCGAGCAGCAGCTCGTCACCGCCCCGCAGCGACGTGTCGTCACCGGGGGTGGGTTCGCTCTCGCCATCACGGAGCAGGGCGAGGACAACGGCGGCCAGGGGGTCGTTCCGATCGACCGGGTCGCGCATCAGGTCGCCGAGCCGCAGGCTGCCTCGCTGCAGCCGCGGTGCGAGGGCGGGAGCCGTGGCGGTATCGAGACGGACCAGCCACAGGTCGGGGGTCCCGGAGCCACACCTCTCGACCAGTCGCTCGACGAGGCTCGCGCACCAGTCCTGGCCCATCCGTGGCACGGCGGGCAGCAGGCTCATGAGCGCCGGGTTGACCAGGCGCGCCATGACCTCGGTACCGACGACCTCGGCGGGTGTCGTGCCGAAGCTGACGTCGAGGGCGTCGAACAGCGGGACGTTGCTGGCCCGTTGTTCTAGGGCAACGGTGAACAGGCGTGGATTGACCTCGCGTGCCGCATCGATGAGCCAGAGGTTGGTCGTGTCGTCGTCGCTGGCCGCGACGAAGGCGGCTGCCGTCTCCAGGCCGGCGGCATGCAGCTCGTCCACCTCATCGCCGGGCTCTGGCGCTCGCTCGCCCGCGCTGCGTGAACGCTCCTTGCGCACGAGCCCCGAGGCGCCGCCGCGAACCACGGTGACCTCCACGCCCTCGGCGTGCAGGTCCCGGATCATCTCATCGGCAAACCTCCCGGTGCCGCACACGACCCACCGCCCCCGCGGGACGGGGCTGTGCAACGCGGGCAGCCGGGTGCCGGGGGCGCTCGTCAGCCAGGTCATCAGCCGGTAGGCCTCCGGCGATCGGGCAAGGATCCGGAGGTGGTCACCGAAGCGGTCGAGCGGGTTGACGACGTGCCATGCGTCGAAGGCCCACATCCGCTCTGCCATCTCCCGCGAGGAGGTCAGCGCGACCACCGGAAGGCCGGGCCGCAGCAGCCCGGTCGTCATCGTGACGTCGAGGTTGGTCCGGTCGTCGCCGGTCATCGCGACGATCCCCTCGCAGCGAGGGTGCGTGAGTCCCGCGACAACGAGGTCGCGGGTCTCGCGGGCGTTCCCGAGCAGAGCAGGCGTGTCGGACCGGTAGCCCTCGAGGTCGATGGAGGAGACCCGTGACTCGCTCAGCTCGAGCACGACGAACCGGCGCCCCAGGTCATCGAGGGCCCGGGCGATGCGCTTGCTCGCCGCCCCGTAGCCGACGAGGATGTGGAACGGCTCAACGAGGTGCGCGATCTTGCGGGCGGCGTGGCGCCTGGCGAGGGCGCGCCGGAACGACCGGTCGCGGGTCAGCGCGAGCAGCGAGCCGATGCCGTACGCCCAGCCGATCACGGACAGGTAGATGGCGGCCGTCATCCACATCCGTTGCGCGATGGTGAACTCGTACGGCGTCTCGCCGAAGCCGATCGTCGTCGCCGTGTAGCTGATGACGTAGAAGGCGTCGAAGAGACTGAGACGCATGGGCCGGCCCTGCGCGTCGGCGCCGGGGATGATGACAAGCCCAACGACGCTGATCGAGAAGATGACGACGATCGTGATGATCGGGTAACGCATCCGGCGCAGCACGAGCAGCAGGCCCCCGGCCGGGTCGGCGGCCTCGTCGGCCGACAGCTCCTGTGCCTCGGCGGTGATCCGGCCGCGCGGCTCGGGCCGGTCCGGGTCGCCGAGCAGGCGGGTCCAGGCGAGGAGCAGGAGGTTGCTCACGGCGGCCTACCTCCGCTGGAAGGAGCTTGTCTCGATGACGAGCAGCACGACCGAGACGATGTTGGCCAGCAGGGCGCCGGCCGACATCGACACGACGCCCGTCGTCGCGCCCTCGGTCAAACCTGCCGTCGAGACCTGGGTCGCCCACGTCCACACGACCGCCGCGGCGATGAGCTGGAGAGAGGCGACGAGGCTCGTCGCGAGGTGGACGGCACCGAGTTGGGTACGGTCGCCGAGCTTGAGCACGGTGGCGATGATGTTGACGACGACGGCGGCGAACAGTTCGTACACGTTGTGCGCGGCCGGGTCGCCGAGCGGGCCGACGAAGAAGCCGAAGTTGAGCGTCGCGGCGAGCACGACGAAGAAGCCGAAGACCACCTTCTCGAGATTCATCGT
>JAKDLG010000358.1 GCA_030452985.1 Humibacillus sp. | reverse complement strand
GTAACTACTCAGGTCTCAGGCTGGGACCCAGGCGTTGCCTTGCAGGGCGTGGCGTAGCTCGGTGATGATGTGGCGCTGGTTCTTGCGCAGCGTGTCGAGGTAGCCGCGGATCGTCAGGAACTGTTGCAGGCCGGCCAGGGTGCGGAACCCGCCGGAGGTCTTCGTCTTGGTCTTGATCATCCGCACGGATTGCTCGGCGGTGTTGTTGGTGGGGGGTATGGCGAAGTTGCTCAGCCAGCGCAGATAGTCCTGTTTGCGGTCGCGTAGGCGGACCGCGAGGCGGCGGGCGTGGGTCTGACCACCGGGCCGACCAGGCTGGTGGGGATGCACGGCGAGTGCCCGCTCGAGCAGGGTGTCCCACTCGCGGGTGATCTTGGCGTGCTTGAACGGTGGGAGCTGCTCGTGCCCGTCATCACGCCAGGCCTGCCGCCACCGGAACAGGTTCTCGATCAGCTCATCGAGCCCGGCCGCCCAGCCGTCCTTGGCCGCGGCCAGGTCGTGCTCGACCAGCCCGCGCAGCTCCCGCTGGATGTGCACCACGCACAGGGCGTGGGTCAGGCCCTCCTGGTTCAGGGTGTCCGAGTAGTAGGCGCTGTACGCGTCGTGGACCGCGACCCCGGTGAAGGCCTTCAGGATCCCGAAGGCCGTCATCGCCGCCAACCCGCGCCCGGAGGCGTCGGCGTGATACGCGGTCAGCGTGTCGGTCGCGGCGGTGTGGAACCAGGCCTGCTTGCCGCACACCCTGGTCATCGACTCATCGAAGAACGCGGTCCCCGACCCCGAGATCTGCGTCTTGATCGCCTCGTTGGCCGGCTCCAGGGCCTCCTCGGCGCGGGCCAGGGCCAGGCTGACCCAGCCGCTCGACACCTCGATCCCGAACAGCGCCTCGATCGTGTCCGCGACACGCTCGATCGGGATCATCTGGCACGTGGACAGGTACACCGCGACCGCGCTGATCCCGTCCCCCAGGTTCGTCGGGCCCGCCGCCCGCTCCGGCGCCGCCGCGCGGGTGGTGTGCCCACACCCACAGGTCACCGCGAGCATCTGATGCTCGGTCACTTCCACCACGATCTGCGGTAGGTCGAAGACCTGCCGGATCACCGGCGCACCCACCACCGGCGCATCCGGGTGCAGCGTCCCGGCGCACCCGGCGCACACCCCCGGGCGGTGCACCACCATCTGATCCGGGTCGGCGACCTGCTCCAACCGGCTACCGGCGCGGCCGGGCTGACCGCCAGGCTTGCGGCCGGTCTTCTTGCGCAACGAGGTCGGTGGCGCCTTGTCCGGCCCATCACTGGAGGGCGGCTTGGACGAGTTGCCCGAGTCCAACCCCACGCGCCGGCGCAACTCAGCGTTCTCAGCCCGCAACTCAGCGTTCTCGGCCTCCAGCTCCGTGACCCGAGCCTGCAGCCGCGCCATCGTCGCGAGGACATCCTCAAGCGACGCAGCGGGCATTCCCAGAACCTACCGAATCACCAGTCACATCAGCCCCACGACACGCCGATGCCCACACCGAGTCCTGAGTAGTTAC
>JAKDLG010000218.1 GCA_030452985.1 Humibacillus sp. | reverse complement strand
ACCCGCTCGAACAACCCGCGCGTCGAACACCCCAATGATCAGCGGTTCCCTAGGTCGTGGGGCCGACCGTGTTGCTGCAGCCCACAGACCTCGACCGGGGTGTCGATCGATCCCACTGCTCGTGCAGCAGCAGCGCCCGAACGTCGGTGAGCGAGGCCACCTGGTCGACCACCACCCGCAGCCGGTCGGGGTCGGTGTCGGCAGCAACGAAGTCGGCCCGCAGCGGCGGGTCGAGGCGCGTCTCGGGCTCGGCCTGATAGGCCGCGACCAGGGTGCCCACGACCTCGCGCTGGGTGGCCATCACGGCGAGCCGCTCGTCGGTGGTCATCACGAAGTGGTTGGCCAGGGCCTTGAGCACCGAGCACTCGGCCCGGGTGTCGTCGGGCACGACCAGGTCGGCCTCGAACCGGGTCAGCGGGCCGGGCCCGTGCCGCTCGCGGGTGGCCTGCTCGACCACGAGCACGAACCGGCCGATCAACCGGCTCGTCATGTCTTTGAGTCGAGCCAGGTCGTTTCGAGACCCGCCGTAGTCGGGCGGGATCGCCTCCGTGGCGATGACCCGTTCGAGAGCCTCGCGCAGGGCGTTGGGGTCGAGGTCGGGGGCGTAGGTACGGGCCGCGACCGCGACGACGGTCGCCATCTCCGTGGCCGAGCGCAGCACCCTCGGGTCGATCCAGCCGGAGGCGATGCCGTCCTCCACGTCGTGCACCGAGTAGGCGACGTCGTCAGACCAGTCCATCACCTCCGCCTCGAGGCACCGAGCACTTGCCGAGGCGCCATCTCGAACCCATTGGTAGACCGGCAGGTCAGACTCGTACACCCCGAACTTGGTCGTCTCGCGGGGGGCCTGCCCCCGGGCCCACGGGTACTTGGTCGTGGCGTCGAGACTCGCCCGGGTCAGGTTGAGACCGGCCGAGGTACCGTCGGGGTGCGACCGCTTCGCCTCGAGCCGGGTGAGCAGCCGCAAGGTCTGCGCGTTGCCCTCGAACCCCCCAATGGCTGTTGCGATCTCGTTGAGCGCCGTCTCACCGTTGTGGCCGAAGGGCGGGTGTCCGAGGTCGTGCGCGAGGCAGGCGGTGTCGACGACGTCGGCGTTGCAGCCGAGGGCCGCACCGAACTCGCGGCCGATCTGGGCCACCTCGAGGGAGTGGGTCAGCCGGTTGCGCACGAAGTCGTCGTGGGCCGGCGCGAGCACCTGCGTCTTGGCGGCGAGCCGACGCAGGGCTGACGAGTGCACCACCCGCGCCCGGTCACGGGCGAAGTCGTCGCGGTCGGCCCGTTTCTGGGCAGGGTCCTCCGCCACCCACCGTTCCCGGTCTCGGCCCTGGTACCCCACTCGGCTTCCCACTCTTCGACCCTATGTGGGCGGCCCCCGTACGGGCGCATACTGGTGGCGAAGCCGTTCGGGCTTCCGACCTGAGGAGTTCGTCATGGGCGACAAGTCACCGCGGTCCCACATGTCAGAGAAGGGCAAGTCCCTCAAGGAGAAACGCGCCGACAAGCACGCGAAGTCGGCCGCGAAGGACCACACCGAGATCATCGCTCCCAAGGGCAAACGCTGACCTGCACCACGAGCCGGGGTCTCAGCTCAGCTCTGACCGCACCCGACGCACCCAGGCGGGTTCGTCGCCGTACCGCTGCGGCGCGACGAGGCGAAGGTGAGCGCAGTCGTCGACGAGCTGCTCCATCCGCCGACGGCGCGTCGACTCCTGCTTCGCGGTGACGACCCAGTTCGTCGCCACCTTGCGATAGCTCGGGGTCGCGGCATCCCAGAAGGAGGATGCCGTGTCGTCGGCCCGCAGCAGCGCCTCGAACTCGGGGGGCCAGACCCGGTCACGGTTCTCGTAGGCGTAGACGCCGGAGCGGTCTGCTCGTCGTCGCTCGAAGACCGCAAGCCCCGCCGGGCGCATCCGGCCGGCGGCCGTCAGTTCGGCGACGGACGCGATGTTCACGGTGCTCCAGTTGCTGCCCGCCTTGCGGGGCGTCCACCGCTGGCGCACCGCGTCGTCGTCGATGCGCTGGGCCATCGAGTCGATCCAGCCGAAGCACAAGGCCTCGCGCACGGCCTGCGCCCACTGCAGGCCACGCGGCTCGACGTGCTTCTTGTGCAGGCCCATCCAGAGCTCGGTGGCTCTTTCGTGGTTGAGCTCGAGCCACCGGCGGAAGTCAGCGGCGTCGTCGAAGAAGACCGCCGGCCGCTCACCCGATCCACCCTCGCGCATGGGTCGATCGTGCCAGCGAGCACCGACACCCCGCCATGCCCCTCCAGGTCAGCACCCTCCGTCGCGCGGCGCGCCACCTGCGAGGATCGAACCGTGACCGACCGCATCCTGACCGCCGCCCTCAACAACGCCCGTTGGTGCGATGCCGTCTGCCGCACCTACGGGTTGCGCAGTGCCATCGACGAGCAGGCGTGGACCGTGCCGACCCGCACGCCGCCGTACTACCCCGACGCCGTCACACTCTCCCCCGATCTCGACGAGTTCGAGCTGCTGGCGCGTATCGACGCCTCCGACGGCGCTTCGGTCAAGGACAGCTGGAGCGCGCTCGACCTCACCGACGACGACTTCGCCCGACTGGTGGTCGGCCAGTGGCTCTGGCACGACGGCACCCACGACCAGGCCGCCTCGTCCGCGTCACTCGTCTGGCACAGCATCGGCACCGCCCCCGATATGAGAGCGTGGACGGCCGCCTGGGCCGACGAGCCCGACGCCCCCAGCATCCTGCACCCCACCCTGCTGGCCGAGCCGGGCGTGCACGTGCTCGCCGCCTCCTCCACCGGCGAATCGGAGGCGCCGATCATCGCGGGGTGCATCGTCAACGTCACCGACGGCGTGGCCGGTCTGGGCAACCTCTTCATCCGCTCGGGCGACACCGGCTCGGCCTGGAGCGGTGCGGTCACCGCCGCGCGAGAGGTCGTCGGCGGCATCCCGATCGTCTCGTGGGAGGCCGGCGACAGCATCGATGCCGCCGTCGCGGCCGGCTGCGAGACCCTCGGGCCGTTGACCGTGTGGGTGCGCTGAGCTCTCGAACTACGCGGGGAGACCTTCGCCGCAGCTAGACGACGTGGAACTCAACGCGATAGACGAGGGTGTCGTCGGTGATCGGCCCGGCGTGGGCAGCGCGGATGCGCATCGCCTCCCGATCATGTTCACCAGCGCGGTCGACGTCGTCGTCGGTGACGGCGGCGAACGGCAGCAGCTCGAGGTCGTCGATCTCGATCACGACGCCGCAGGTCTCGTAGCGACCCCCGACTTTGACCTGCGGATGGCTCCAGAGCCGGACCGAGACGGTCAGCTCTCCGCTCCCTACTGCCGCGCGAAGACTCGAACTGAACTGCACGGCATCGAGGCTACTCTGGTGGCCGCCAACTCAAGCTTTGCTGACTCAACCTCCACTGACCGAGAGCTCAGCGTCGGCGATCGTGCGCCGGTGGGCATCGGAGAGCTCTCGCGACTCGAGCCACTGCTCGGGCAGGGCCACCTTGCGGGGCGAGCCGGCTCGACCGCGCTGACCCTCTGCCGCATCGCCCGGCCACGGCACGTCGGGGTCGAGCGTGGCTATCAGGGCATCGAGCGCGGCCATCGAGTCGACGAGCGCGAGCGAGTTGCGCACAGTAGAGCCGGCGGGGAAGCCCTTGAGGTACCAGGCGATGTGCTTGCGGATGTCGCGACACGCGCGCCCCTCCTCGCCGTAGAAGTCACAGAGGTAGGCCGTGTGCGTGCGCAGCGTGTCGGTCACCTCCCCCAGCGTCGGCGTGACGCGCACGGCGCTGCCGGCGAAAGCGGCGGCGAGGTCGGCGAACAGCCACGGCCGGCCGAGGCAGCCCCGGCCCACGACGACCCCGTCGCACCCGGTCTCGGCCACCATGCGCAGGGCGTCCTCCGCCGACCAGATGTCACCGTTGCCGAGCACCGGAACCGTGGTCACCGTCTGCTTGAGCAGCCGGATCGCCTCCCAGTCGGCGCAGCCCGAGTAGGCCTGGGATGCCGTGCGGCCGTGCAGCGCGACCGCGGCCACCCCTTCCTGCTCGGCGGCGAGCGCGGCGTCCAGGTAGGTCAGATGCGCGTCATCGATACCTTTACGCATCTTGACGGTGACGGGAACGTCGCCGCGCGCGCCCTCTTCGACGACGGCACCGACGATGGCGCGGAACAGGTCCTTCTTCCAGGGCAACGCTGCTCCGCCGCCCTTGCGGGTCACCTTGGGAACGGGGCAGCCGAAGTTGAGGTCGATGTGGTCGGCGCGGTCTTCGCTGACGAGCATGCGGGCCGCGGCCCGGGCAGTGGCCGGGTCGACACTGTAGAGCTGGATCGACCGAGGGTGTTCGTCGGGGTCGTGCTCGATCAGCCGCATCGACTCGGGCGTGCGCTCGACGAGCGCACGCGAGGTGATCATCTCGCTGACGTAGAGGCTGCTTGCGCCGGAGGCGCCGGTGGTCGTGCTGCCTACGACGGTGCGGGCGGGGTTGCCGTTGTTGCTGGGCGTGAAGCGGGTCCCCGACTCGCGACACAAACGGCGGAAGGCACGGTTGGTGATGCCGGCCATCGGGGCGAGCACGACAGGTGAGTCGATGACGTGACGCCCGATGCGAAGAGGAGGCAACACCGCGGGGACGCGCGCGGGCTCACCGTCGACGTTCCGTTGGGAGTTCAGCTCGGGGGCCAGCACAGCAGTCACAGACCGCATTTTCTCAGATCAGCGGCGTTGCACCGAATCGGCGAAGCGCAGCAGCGCCGCTGCGAACGCCTCCGGCTGATCGAGGTTCGACAGGTGGCTGGCCCGTCTGATCACCTCGACCCTCGCCTGGGGGCAGGCCCTGACGTACTGCCGCGTGCCCAGCCGGAACTGGTCGTACTGGCCGTTGAGCAGCAGCACCGGGCACCGTACGTCCGAAAGCATGGAGGGCCGGCAAAGCTGCATCACCTCGCTCCAGGCCCTAACGGTCGGGTCGAACCAGTAGCCGCCGGCGATGACGGGGTCGATCCGCTCGGTCGGGTAGAGGCGGTGGAGCACGCGGTCGTTGACCCGCGTCATCCGTGCCTGGCCGAGGCGGGCGGTCAGCGCCGCCACCCCGCGGTAGAGCGCGGCGCCCGGCCCGGTCGGGGTGGTGCTGCACCCGGCGAGCACGAGGCCTGCCGGCTCAGAAGGGTGCTCAGCGGCATACGCCATCGCGGCGTAACCGCCCAGCGAGTGCCCGACGACGATCGGCTCGTCGTCCACCGGCGCGCGAACGACGGCCTCGTGGATCACCTCGGCGCATCGGGCCAGGGTGAACTCCTCTGCTGCGCGGGTGCCGTGCCCCGGCAGGTCGAGGAGGGTGAGGGTGACGCGCCCTTCGAGCAACGGCAGCTGCGGAGCCCACTGCGCAGCTGACAGGCGCGAGCCGTGAACGAGAACAAGATGGGCGGGCACCCGCCGAGGATGCCACGATGGGGGCGTGACCAACCTCATCAGCGCGTTCCGGCTCGCCCACGAGATCGAAGAGGTCGTGGTCATCGACGTGCGGTGGTCGCTGACCACGGGTCGACCGCCCGGCGGCGAACCGGTGGGTCGGGCCGACTACAAGGCGGGCCACGTGCCGGGCGCCTTCTTCGTCGACCTCGACACCGAGCTGGCCGGACCGCCCGGCGAACGCGGGCGGCATCCGCTCCCTGATGCGTCGACCGTCGAGGCGGCCCTGCGGCGATGCGGTGTCAGCGAGCACACGCGCGTCGTCGTCTACGACGGGCGCGACTCGTGGGCTGCGTCTCGAGCCTGGTGGGTCTTCCGATGGGCCGGCCTGCGCGATGTGCGGGTGCTCGATGGTGGCTTCGCCGCCTGGTCGGATGCCGGCCTGCCGGTGAGCAGCGAGCAGCCCGAGGCTCGCCACGGCGACGTCGTCGTGCGACCCGGCGCGATGCCGGTCATCGACGCGGCCCAGGCGGAGGCTGTTGCCCGTGAGGGACTGCTGCTCGACGCGCGCCCTGCCGAGCGCTACGCCGGGGCGCCGAGCCCGCTCGACCCGGTGCCGGGCCACGTTCCCGGCGCCGTGAGCTCTCCCAGCACGTCGTGGCAGGCCGACGACGGAATGTTCCGCCGCGACCTGGCCAAGCGGTGGGCCGAGGTCGGTGCTGGTCACAGCGACGACGTGGCGGTCTACTGCGGGTCGGGGATCACGGCCGCCCACCAGGTGCTGGCCCTCGCCGAGATCGGCGTCGACGCCGCCCTGTATCCGGGTTCGTGGAGCGAGTGGTCGCTCGACCCCGGCCGCCCGGTGGCCACCGGTCCCGAGCCCGGCTGATCAGTGGTCGTGCGGCACTTCGCCAATGGCGTTGAGTGCGATCGTCGAGTGGGCGTAGGCACCGCCCGCCCGCATCTCCGCTGCCACCCAGATCGCCTCCATGATCTGCTCTGCGCTGGCCCCCTTGCGCTTGGCCAGCTTGCTGTGGCCCTCGATGCAGTACGGACACTGCGTCACATGGGCGACCGCAACGGCGATGAGCTGCTTGGTCCGCTCGTCCAGGGCGCCCTCGGCGAACACCGCCTTGCTGAAGCTGTCGAAGGCCTCCGTCGCGCCGGGGGTCAGCTCCTTGCGACGGCGTGCAACGGCGGGAGTGGCTTCCGGATAGAGGTCGTGTGTCATCGGTTCGTCCTTGTCTGCTCGCGATGGGATGGGATGTGGTGGGGACCTGTTTGGCAGCCACTCTTCCATCCGCGTCTGGCCAGTGACGACCTCACCGAACGGCCCTGGGAGGTGGTCCGACCTCCACCCAGATGGGCGCCCCGTTGTGGCAATCTCGGCCGGCGTGGGGAGGAAACGAAGGCTGCCTCCATCCATTTTCGACGATAGCACTGGAGATCCGTGGTGCTCAGTGACGTCGCGGCTGCCCCGGGTGCGACGAGCGCCGTCGTCCCCTCGATCGCTATGTCGAGCCGGTCACTGCGGCGCGAGTGCTCGACCATTTCTCCGTGGGTCGAGCGTCCAGCCTTCACGCCGGGACCCCGATCGGATGACCGGTTGCGGAGCGTCCCTGCAACGAACCGTCGTTGGTGAGAGCAGTGACCGTCGACGCTGTGCGATCAGAGGGCGGTCGATGACCTCGTCGTCGTCACCACCCACAGGATCAGGGTCGGAGCGAGCGGTCGAGGCGGACCTCGAGCTGAGCCAGGGCCCTCTCGGCCGCGTCTCGAACTGCCTCGTCCTCATCGTCGAGGACGGCTCGAATACTGCTGGCGTGCTCAACCTCACCGACCGCACCTATCACCCGAATCGCGGCGCAGCGCACCCGCGGGGTCTCGTCAGCGGCGAGGTGCAAGCAGGGGGCAGCCGCCTCCGCCACTTCCCAGCGCGCGGCGACCTTGCAGCACATCTCGCGCACGCGCCACGCCGGATCGTCCAGGGCAGTCACAACATCTGCGAGCCGCAATGGGTCCCACACGTAGAGCAGGGTGCGGGCCGCCCAGACGCGCACCCAGTACGCAGTATCCGGGACGAGACGCTCGGGCGACCCCCAGGAGCGGCTCTGCCGACCGCCGACCCAGCCGATGTCGGGCTGGGCCGGGTCGCCCCAGTCAGCCCGCCGAGCGAGCAGGTCAGCGCACCAGGCTGTCAACTCGCCGTCACCGAGAGCCTCAGCCGCTGCTCGGGCGCGGTCGCCGGGGGCCGCGTCGAGCACCTCGTCAGGCACCATCGCCCCACGGTCGCACAGGTCGGCGCGCGTCGACAATGCCGAGTGGCGAACCGTACGTCAGTGACCCGCCCCACGCATCACTGACGTAGCCGC
>JAKDLG010000049.1 GCA_030452985.1 Humibacillus sp. | reverse complement strand
CCGCGCCCGAAGAGTCGACGGTGCTGCGCGACATCATGAGCGCGACCGGCACCATGATCACGCTGGCCATCCTGCTGGCGCTGCTGATCGGCGCGGTGCTCGTCACGATCTTCGACCCGACGGTCCGCTACACCGTGACCTACTTCTTCGGGCGGCCCGGAGACACGTTCGTGTCGATCTGGATGGCCTTCAGCGGGTTCTTCACCTCGCTCTTCAAGGGCGCGATCTTCGACTACGACGCCGCCACCTTCGCCCGCGCCATCCGCCCCCTGACCGAGACGCTCACGAACTCCATCCCGCTCATCCTGGCCGGTCTCGCCGTCGGCGTCGGCTTCCGCGGCGGGCTGTTCAACATCGGCGGCCCGGGCCAGATCATCGTCGGAGCGATCACGGCCACCTACGTCGGTTTCGCCGTCGACCTGCCACCCGGCCTGCACCTGCTCGTGGCAGTGCTGGCGGCCATGGTCGCTGGGGCGCTGTGGGCCTCCATCGCCGGCGTGCTGAAGGCCAAGGCCAACGCCAACGAGGTGATCGTGACGATCATGCTCAACTCGATAGCGCTGTTCCTGCTGGCGTACGTGCTCAAGACGCGCGTCTTCATCGGCGACGGGTACGCGGGCAAGTCGCTCGACATCGCGCCGGGCGCCGGCTTCGCGCCCCTCTTCGGCAGCCAGTTCAGGTTGCACTGGGGCTTCGTGCTCGCCCTGCTGGCGGCCGCGGCCGTCTGGTGGATCCTCGAGCGGTCGACGTTCGGGTTCGAGCTGAAGGCGGTCGGCGCCAACCAGGCCGCCGCCCGCACCGCCGGCATGTCGGTGACGAAGGTGATCATCCTGACGATGGTGCTCTCCGGCGCCCTGGCCGGCCTCGCCGCCACCGGCCCGGCCCTGGGCACCGAACGGTTCCTCACCGACGGCATCGCCGCCAACTACGGCTACGACGCGATCACCGTGGCTTTGCTCGGGCGGTCGCGACCACTCGGCACGGTGCTGGCCGGCATCCTCTTCGGGGCCCTCAACGCCGGCGGCTCCCTCATGCAGGCAGCGGCCGCGATCCCGATCGACATCGTGCAGGTGGCCCAGGCCATCATCGTGCTGCTCATCGCGGCTCCACCCCTCGTGCGCTTGATCTTCCACCTGCCGACCCCACGCGACAAACGCGTGGCCCCGTCGGTGGCACCCGCCCGAGCCGAAGAAGGTGCGTCCGCATGACCGCGCTTGCGCTCAGCCCCTCCGATCGCGACGAGGCGGCGACGACGGTCGCCCGGGTTCACTGGCGCTGGCCGGTCGTCAGTGCCCTGCTGACTCTGCTCACGTTGCTGATGGCCCTGATCTCCGAAGGAGACTCGACCTACTCCTTCAACGGGGCAACCAGCTGGTTCGACTTCCCGGACATCACGGTTCCGGCTCGGGGCAGCAGCCTGCTGCTCACCGCCGTCGCCCTCGTTCTGACTGCCGTTGCAACGTCACTAGCACTGCGACACAAGACGATCCCGGGCGCGATCGTGGTCGTCGTGGGCGTCTGCTTCGTCATCGCCTTCCTCAGCTGGACCGTGGCCGGCAGCAGCCAGAGTGCGATCCCGGTCGTCCGGCTGCTGTCGGGGGCGCTGATCTTCGCCGTGCCGCTCATCTTCGGAGCCCTCTCCGGGGTCGTGTGCGAGCGCTCGGGCATCATCAACCTGGCCATCGAGGCCCAGCTGCTCGTCGGGGCCTTCGCGGGGGTGCTGGTGGGCTCGATCGTGGGAACCCCCTGGGTCGGCCTGCTGGCCGCGCCCGTCGCCGGGGTGGGGGTGGCGGCCCTGCTCGCCCTGTTCACCATCACCTACCGCGTCAACCACATCATCGTCGGCATCGTGCTCAACGTGCTGGCGATCGGCCTGACCTCGTTCCTCTTCTCGACCCTGCTCACCGGCAACGGTGGCCAGCTGAACCAGGCGCTGCTGCTGCCCAACCTGCCGATCCCCCTCCTCGCCGACGTGCCCGTCATCGGCCCGGTGTTCTTCGACCAGAACATCCTCGTCTACCTGGTCTACGTCATCGTGGTGCTCCTGCAGGTGCTGCTCTTCCGCTCCCGGTGGGGGCTGCGCACCCGTGCCGTCGGCGAGCACCCGGCAGCCGCCGACACCGTCGGGATCAAGGTCAACGCCCTGCGGTGGCGCAACACCCTCCTCGGCGGCGCCCTGGCGGGGCTCGGCGGCGCCATGTTCACCATCGGCCTCGGGCTGGCCTTCTCCAAGAACATGGTCGCTGGAAACGGCTACATCGCCCTGGCCGCCATGATCCTCGGAGGGTGGAGCCCCCGAGGGGCGGTGGCTGCCGCAGCCCTCTTCGGCTTCGCCACCAACGTGGGCTTCACCATGCAGTCGGTGGGGTCGCCGGTACCGACCGAGTTCGTGCTCATGATTCCCTACGTCGTCACCATCCTGGCGGTCGCCGGCTTCGTGAAGGCCGTCAGACCGCCCGCCGCCGAAGGGGACCCGTATCCCTGATCAGCCACGACCATCGGTGATCCGACCACACTCCCGCGCCACTCGGCGCCCCTCCCCTGCGTCAGCGACACAGGGCCTTCGAAAGGAACGACCATGGGAACCGCCCACATCAACGCTGATTCGAACGCTTTCGCGCCGGCCGTCATCATGCCCGGCGACCCCAAGCGGGCCGAGCGCATCGCTGGGCTGCTCATGGACGACGCCCGGCAGGTCACCGACGTGCGCGGGATGCTCGGTTTCACGGGCACCGTCGACGGCAGACCGCTGTCGATCATGGGGTCAGGCATGGGGATGCCGTCTGCCGTGCTCTATGCCACCGAGCTGTTCTCGTTCTTCGGCGTGGAGCGCATCATCCGCATCGGCACCTCTGGCGGCATCGCCCCCCACGTCAAGGTCGGCGACGTGATCGTAGCCATCGGCGCCCACACTGACTCGAACATGAACCAGGAACGGTTACCGGGCTACCACTTCGCGGCCATGGCCAGCTTCGAACTGGCGCAGGCCGCCGTGGCTGCCGCCGGGGGGCACGACAACGTGCACGTCGGCCCGGTCGTGTGCAAGGACCACTTCTACCTCTCCCCTGACCACACGGCCAGCCTCGAGCAGCTCGGCAAGTACGGCGTGCTCGGAGTCGACATGGAGTCAGCGGGGATCTTCGGTGCTGCCGCCGAGTTCGGGCGCCAGTCGCTGACCGTACTCACCGTGACCGACCACCTGCTCGACCACAGCCAGGACATGAGCGCGGAAGACCGCGAGACCAGGTTCACCCAGGCGCTCGACCTCGTCGTGGCGGCCGCCTTCAGCTGACCGGCTCAGTTGACGCGCACGGTGACCGTATGGATGCCGGTCGCACCGTCAGGCGCCGGCGGCGCCTCGAGGGGTGACTGCACCTGCCCGGTGCTGTCGTAGGCGCGCACCCTGATGTCGTGGCTGCCCGAGGTGGCGTTCCACTCGTAGACCCACTGGCGCCACGCGTCGATGGTCGCGTCGACGGCGAGGCGGGCCGGCTCCCACGGGCCGGTGTCGACCTGCACCTCGACCTTCGAGATACCGCGGTGCTGGGCCCACGCCACCCCGGCAACAGCGACCTTGCCCGCCTTGACCGTGGCGCCCGAGCTGGGCACGTCGATGCGCGACTCCGTCTTGACCGGCCCCATGGGCGACCACCCTCGAGGCGTCCAGTAGCCCTGTGCGTCGGCGAACGTCGTCACGGTGAGCTCACTGACCCACTTGGTGGCCGAGACGTAGCCGTAGAGGCCGGGCACGACGATTCGCGCCGGGAATCCGTGCTCGAACGGGAGCGGCTGGCCGTTCATCCGGATCGCGATGAGCGAGTTGCGGTCGTCGGTGAGCGCCTCGATCGGGGTTCCGGCGGTGAAGCCGTCGACACTCTGGGAGAGCACCATGTCGGCGCCGGGTTTCGGCCCGGCCAGCTTGAGCAGCTCACGCACCGGCCAGCCGGTCCAGATGGCATTGCCCGTGAGGTCGCCACCGACCTCGTTGGACACGCACATGAGGGTGATCATGGCCTCTTGCATCGGCTTGGACTGCAAGGTGGCCCAGTCGATCTCGATCTCCTTCTCGACCATGCCGGTGACCTTCAACGTCCACGTGGTGGCATCGACCCGCGGCACGACGATCGCAGTGTCGATGCGGTAGAAGTCAGCGTTGGGCACGATGAAGGGGGCGACCCCGGGGATCTTGAGGTCGGCGCCGGCCGGAACCGTCACGACGTTCGACGGCGGCGGCGCCGTGTCGATCGCCGCGTCGCGCGAGGCCGTGGCGGCGGCGGAGTCGCCGGTGAGGAAGTTGCCGAACCAGGCAGCCACGATGCCCAGCCCCCCACCGAGCACCCACCGTCGCGTGGGGCTCTCGGCGTGCAGCGACGCTGCGTCACCCGAGCGGCGCAACGCGTCCATCCCGACGCCGCGGCGCAGGAACCACAGGCCGGCGATCGTGCCGAGCAGGGTTGGCACCACGTCGGTCACGGCGGCGCCCGGGCGCGACAGCACAGCCGCCATCCCGACGACGCCGACAAGTGAGAAGAGCACCAGGCCCAGCGGCATCCGGCGCCGCACGACGAGCCCGATGACGGCGCAGATCACGGTGAGCGCGATGACGGTGCCGACCAGCAGGGCCCGTTTGTCGTTGGTGCCGAACGCCCCGACAGCAAAGTCCTTGAGCCACGGCGGGGTTCGGTCGATGAAGGCTCCGCTCACGGCCGCGATGGGCGCCGGCTGACCACCGGCCTGGCCGATCACCGAGAAGACGGCGGCCAGCAGCGTGCCGAGACCGACCGTGACCAGCCCCGCCACGACCCCGTCGACGGCTCCGACCCACCGCGGCGGTGGCGGTTCGGAGGGTGCCGTGGCGGGTGCGCTCGAGGCGGTGACGGTCATGAGCTCAGGTACTCCTTCAGGTGCGGCACGAGGGCCCGGAAGGCCCGGGCCCGGTGCGACACGTCGTTCTTCTCGTCGGCGGTGAACTGCGCCAACGTCCGGTCTCGGCCCGAGGGCTGGTCGGTGGGCAGGAAGATCGGGTCGTAGCCGAAGCCGCCCGTGCCGCGTGCCTCGCGGGCCACCCGGCCCGGGAACCGCCCGAGCTCGGTGGCCGCGCGCCCGTCGGGCAGCACGAGCGAGGCGGCACAGACGAAGGCCGCCGCCCGGTGCTCGTCGCGCACGTCGCCGAGCTGCGCGAGCAGCAGCTCGAGGTTGGCGCGGTCGCCACCACCACCTGACCAGCGCGCGCTGAAGATGCCGGGCGACCCACCGAGCACGTCGACGGCGAGGCCCGAGTCGTCGGCCAGGGCGGGCAGACCGGTGATGGCCGCCGCCGAGGCGGCCTTCAGGGTGGCGTTCTGCTCGAACGTGATGCCGTCCTCCACGACGTCAGGCGCCTCCGGGTAGTCATCGAGGCCCACGATCTCGAGACCCAGCTCGTCGCAGGTGACCGCCAGGATGCCGCGCAGCTCCTCGACCTTGTGCGCGTTGCGGGTGGCGAGCACCACCCGGGTCATGCGGGAGCCTCGCTCTGCTCACCGGCAGGTTCGTCGGCGGCTGCGCGCTGCAGCACGGTCAGGTCGATGCACCCCTTGGTCGCCAGGTCGAGCAGCTCGCCCAGCACCACCCGGTCGAAGGGCTCGCCCTCGGCGGTGCCCTGCACCTCGACGAAGCGCCCGTCGCCGGTCATGACGACGTTCATGTCGGTCTCGGCGGTGCTGTCCTCCGGGTAGTCGAGGTCGAGCAGGGCCCGGCCCCCCACGACGCCCACCGATACGGCCGCGACGGAACCGCGCAGCGGCTGCGCGTTCTTGGCGATCAGGCCTCTGGCCCGGGCGTCCTCGACAGCGTCGTTGAGCGCCACCCAGGCGCCGGTGATGGCTGCCGTGCGAGTGCCCCCGTCGGCCTGCAGCACGTCGCAGTCGAGCACGATCGTGTTCTCGCCGAGAGCCTTGGTGTCGATGACGGCCCGGAGGCTGCGGCCGATCAGCCGGCTGATCTCGTGGGTACGGCCGCCGATGCGACCCTTGACGCTCTCGCGGTCGGAGCGGGTGTTGGTGGCCCGCGGCAGCATCGCGTACTCGGCCGTCACCCAGCCGGTGCCCTTGCCCTTCAGCCAGCGGGGCACGCCCGCGGTGAAGGAGGCCGCACACAGCACCCGGGTGCGCCCGAACTCGACGAGCACGCTCCCCTCTGCGTGGTCGAGCCAGTTGCGCGTGATGCGCACCTCTCGGGTCTGGTCGAAGGTGCGCCCGTCGTGTCGGACGTCGAGGGCAGGGGTCGGCGGGGCAGTCATACCGCCGAGGCTAGCCATGCCTCCACGGTAAGCCTGCATCGAGTCGCGCGCAGGCACAGCACGGGGTGCGCCGGTGGTCGGTAAGGAGCCGGTAAGCCGCGTTTGCCGGGAAGCGAGGTCAGCCGGCTCAGCCGGCGTTGGTGTCCGACAGCGCCTCGACCTCGGCGGCGGTGAGCTCGAGGTCGACGGCCCGCGCTGAGTCGGTGATGCTCTCGGGCCGCGAGCTGCCGGGGATCGGAATGACCACCGGGGCCAGCGCGAGCTCCCACGCGAGCGCCACCTGCTGCGGGCTGACGTCGTGCGCCCGGGCCACCTCGGCGAAGGCGTCGTGCTCGTCTCCGAGGCCGGCGGCGCTCTTGATGCCACCGAGCGGGCTCCAGGGCAGAAAGGCGATGCCGAGCTCGGCGCACAGCTCGAGTTCCGGGAGGCTGCTGCGGAACTTCGGCGAGAACTGGTTCTGCACCGACACGAGGCGGCCGCCGAGCACCTCCTGCGCCGCTCGGATCTGGCCCGGGTCGGCGTTGGATATGCCGGCCATGCGGATCACGCCCGCATCGAACAGGTCGGCGAGCGCACCCACCGACTCCTCGTAGGGCACGGAAGGGTCGGGGCGGTGGAACTGGTAGAGCCCGAGGGCGTCGCCACCGAGGCGCTTCAGCGAGGCCTTGGCCGCCTCCTTGAGGTGGTCAGGGCGGCCGTCGACCGTCCACGACCCGTCGCCGGGGCGCAGGTGTCCCCCCTTGGTGGCGACAACCACGTCGTCGATGCTGCCCGAGTAGCTGCCGAGGGCCTTGGCGATCAGGCTCTCGTTGTGGCCCACCTCGTTCGCGTGCAGGTGGTAGGCGTCAGCCGTGTCGATGAAGGTGACACCGGCATCCAGGGCGGCGTGGATGGTGCGCACCGAGCGCTCCTCGTCGGGGCGACCTTCGATCGACATCGGCATCCCGCCGAGGCCGATGGCGCTGACGGTGAGCTCTCCGAGGGTGCGCTGCTTCATGGTGTCTCCTGTTCGACCGACAACTGGGGCGATACGTCCCGAAGCCTGCCGCAGCGGGCTCACAGGGAGTAGGTGCGGTCGGGCTCGGCGAGCTCGACCCTCCCCGGCCATACCCGGGCGGCCTGCTCGCGGCACACTTCGGGGTCGTTCCAGGCCGGCAGGTGGGTCAGCATGAGTCGCGACACGCCCCCCGCGGCGACGGCGGCCCGGGCCGCGCGGCTGCCCGAGAGGTGGATGCCGCGCACGTCGTCACGGCCGTCGACGAACGCCGAGTCGGCGAGCACGAGGTCGGCGCCCGTCATGAGCTCGACCAGCTGGTCGCACGCGTCGGTGTCGCCGGTGTAGACGAGGGTGCGCCCGTTCGCCTCCACGCGGTAGCCGTAGGCCTCGACCGTGTGCTCGACCAGCACGGGGGTGATGCGGAACGGCCCGACGACGATCGTCTCGCGGTCGGTCACGTCGTGGAAGTCGAAGACCCCGGGAACGTCCTCGACGTCGGGGTTGCCGTAGGCCGCCGCGAGGTGGGCCGCCGTTCCGGCAGGGCCCCACACCGGCATCCCCTCTGACGGGGTCCGGCCCGGCCCGCGGGGTCCGTACTTGAGCATGACGTAGAGACCGCAGAGGTCGATGCAGTGGTCGACGTGGAGGTGGCTGACCACGACCGCATCGACGGCGGGTGGGTCGATGTGGCGTTGCAGGGCGCCGAGGGCGCCGCTACCGAGGTCGAGCACGACGCTCCAGGAACGACCCGAGTGCTCGGCCCGAAGGAGGTAGCTCGAGGCGGGTGACGCCGGCCCCGCGAAGGAGCCGGAGCAGCCCACGATCGTCACATCCACGAGCCCGAGCCTAGGTGTCGCCACCGACCCTGGTCGGGTCCCGGCACGTCGGCTGCGTCACACGGACGGTTCGGGTCGGCCCTCCCCCATGACCGCGTGGGTCAGGCTCTCCTGCATCCAGGTCAGGAAGTCGTACCAGGCGAGCGCGTAGCCGAGCGGGTCGTCGTCGGCGATCGTCTCCATCGCGTCGTGCAGGCGGGCGGCATCCTCCTCGGTGCGCATGCCCATCCGTTCGCCCAGCAGCAGGCGCACGTCGGTGAGAGCCATCAGGAAGGCCGGGGCCTGCTCGGCATCGAGCACCACCCGATCACCGGATGACAGGCCCGCTGCTTCCAGCGCTCGCATCGCCACGTCGAGGTTGCCGCTCTTGCGCTGACGCAGGCCCTCCTCGGTGAGCCGGCGGAACTCGGCTGCGACCTGGTCGTCACCTCGGTGGGCGGTCGGCAGCAGCCGGTCGAGGGCCGGATCGCGGTCGGTGAAGTCGCTCGGGTCGGTTGCCGCGTCATGGCCGGGGTGGTCGGGGCTGGCGGGCTGGTTGGCGCTCTGGTCGGAGTCGGTGGGCTCGATGTCCGTCTGGTCCGCAGCCGCGAGCGAGACACCCATCGAGGCGACGAGGTCGGTGAAGGCGTCTCCGGTCAACTCCACCTCCGGAGCGAGGATCAGCCGGGTCTGCTCCATGAGGCCGCCCAGCATCGCCCGCTCGGTCGGGTCGAGCAGCGCCACGTAGCAGTTCTTCTCACGCAGAAAGGCCCGGGCCATCAGCGGTCCTTCTCGAACGTCGCCCAGAGGCCGTAACCCTGCAGGGCCTCGACGTCACGCTCCATCGACTCACGCGGGCCGTTGGACACCACGGCGCGGCCCTTGTGGTGCACGTCCATCATCAGCTTCTCGCACTTGGTGCGGGGGTAGGCGAAGTAGGTCTCGAACACCCAGGTGACGTAGCTCATCAGGTTGACGGGGTCGTTCCAGACGATCGTCACCCACGGCAGGTCGGGCGAGACGACCTCCTCGGCGGAGGTCACCTCTTCCGTCAGGGGGGCGAGCGAGAGCAGTGGGGCGAACACGTCACCCACCCTAGAGGCCGACCACCGTAGGGTGGCGGGGGTGAGCCCGATTGCCGCCGGAAGCACGGCCCTGCTGACCGACCACTACGAGCTGACCATGCTCCAGGCCGCGCTAAGGTCGGGCGAGGCCCACCGGGCCTGTGTCTTCGAGACCTTCGCGCGGCGGCTGCCCGACGGTCGGCGCTACGGGGTGCTCGCCGGCACCGGCCGCCTGCTCGAGGCGCTCGAGAGCTTTCGGTTCGGCGATGACGAGCTTCGCTTCCTGCACGACGCGGAGGTGGTCGATCGACAGACCATCGACTGGTTGGAGGGCTACCGCTTCAGCGGGCAGATCAGCGGCTATGCCGAGGGCGAGTGCTACTTCCCCCAGTCGCCGGTGCTCGTGGTCGAGTCGACCTTCGCCGAGGGCGTCGTGCTCGAGACCCTCGCCCTCTCGATCCTCAACCACGACACGGCGATCGCGTCGGCCGCCTCTCGGATGACCAGCGCGGCCGGCGACCGCCCGTGCATCGAGATGGGCAGCCGCCGCACCCACGAGGAGTCGGCCGTCGCCGCAGCTCGTGCCGCCTACGTGGCCGGTTTCGAGGCGACGAGCAACCTCGAGGCGGGCCGTCGTTACGGGGTACCAACCACCGGCACCGCGGCGCACGCCTTCACCCTGCTCTATGACTCCGAGCGGGAGGCCTTCACCGCGCAGGTCGAGTCGCTCGGCAAGGGCACGACGCTCCTCGTCGACACCTACGACGTGCGCACGGCGGTCGACCTGGCGATCGAGATCGCCGGGCCCGAGCTCGGTGCCGTTCGCCTCGACTCGGGCGACCTGCTCATCCAGGCCAAGGAGGTCCGGGCCCAGCTCGACTCTGCCGGCAACTCCAGCACCCGCATCATCGTCACCTCCGACCTCGACGAGCACGCCATCGCGGCATTGGCGGCGGGACCGGTGAGCGGTTACGGCGTCGGCACCTCCCTCGTGACCGGCTCGGGCGCGCCCACGGCATCCATGGTCTACAAGCTCGTTCAACGCGAGAACGCGATGGGCGAGCTCGAGGGCGTGGCGAAGAAGAGCAAGGACAAGATGTCGGTGGGCGGACGCAAGTGGGCGCTGCGACGACTCAGCGAACGCGGCGTGGCCCAGGCGGAGGTCATCGGCATCGGTGAGCTGCCCGACAACGACGGCGACGACCGCGCCCTCATGGTGGGACTCATGCGCGACGGCGAGGTCATCGACCACCAGAACATCCACGAGGCCCGCGCTCGCCACCTCGCCTCCCGGGCCGAGCTGCCCAGGTCGGCCACCCAGCTCTCGCGTGGAGAGCCTGTCATCCCCACCGTCTACGAGAAGGACTGAACCGTGACCGATGAGACCGACGAGTCCACTGACATCACTGACATCACCGAGGCGCCCAGCTACCGAAGGGCGCTCGTCATCGTCGACGTGCAGAACGACTTCTGCGAGGGCGGCTCCCTCGCCGTCGCGGGTGGAGCCGCGGTGGCGCACGCGGTGAACGACCACGTCGAGACGCACGCCGAGCTCTACGACCACATCGTCGCGACCGCCGACTGGCACATCGACCCGGGTGCTCACTTCTCCGACGAGCCCGACTTCGTCGACTCGTGGCCGGTGCACTGTGTGGCCGGCACCGAGGGGGCGGCCCTGCATCCGGCCCTCTCCGACGCACTCGAACACATCGAAGCCGTGTTCAAGAAGGGTGAGTATGCCGCTGCCTACAGCGGATTCGAGGGTCACGGTGACGACGCGGCCGGCTCGACACTCGCCGAGTGGCTGCGTGACCGGAAGGTGTCGCGGGTCGACGTCGTGGGTATCGCCACCGACCACTGCGTTCGAGCGACAGCCACCGACTCCGAGCGCGAGGGCTTCGACACCACCGTGCTGCTCGACCTGACCGCGGGGGTCTCTCGGGCCACGACGGATGCTGCCCTGGTGCAGCTGAGCGAGGCGGGCGTGCGCGCCGTCGGAACCCCCGTCGTCGCGGGCAGCTGAGCCGCTGACCGACGCCCTTCACCGGGCTCTGCACCTACCCCGACCCCGTAACCTCATCTGGTGACGACGCTGCCGCTGGGTTCTGCCGTTGGATGGAGAAGAAGCCGGATGGGTCGTTCAGGGCGCAACTGAGGGGGCCGGTCAGTGCCTCCGACGCGCACCGCCTCGGCGAGTGGCTGCGCGAACAGTCCAGCGCCGCGACCGGTGGCGCCGAAGACGCAGCCCCAGCGCTGGCAGCCGGGCCCGTCGACCGGTCGGTCATCCGGGTCAAAGCCATGCTCGTGGCCCCGAGTCTCGACCTGACCACGCATGCGGTCAGCCTCCTCCCCCCGACCGCCGAGCAGCCCCACGGCTACCACCGGCTCATCGGCGGCAGCGTCGAATTCGGCGAGACCCGTCGTGAGGCGATCATGCGCGAGGTTCACGAAGAGCTCGGCGCAACCGTGCGAGACCTGACCTACGTGGACGTCGTCGAGAACGTCTTCAGCATCGAAGGGGTGCTGGGGCACGAGGTCGTCTTCATCTATCGGGGACACCTTCATCCCGAGCCGGCGCCGAGCCGCGCGCAGCTGACCGAATCTGACGGAAGCGTGGTGCCGGTCGTCTGGCGCCCGTTCGACGACGACTTGGAACCGCGCCCGCTGTTCCCCGCCGGCATCGCTCGCCTCGCACTCAACCTCGGGCGCTGAGAACACGCCAGACCCATGACCTGACCGAAAACCGAGTGCGAGCGGTTGCTGCCATGGTGTGTGATCGGCGCATGGCGATCATCGTGGAAGAGCCGGGCGTCGACGGGTTGGGCGAGGTCGTTGACGTGCTTCGGCAGTGGCAGCACGACGAAGCGCCGATGCAGCTGCATCCGGGCGACCTGGGCTGGTTCTGGCAGCTCGGCGCCGAGGCAACGGCGGCAGCCGTGCGCACCTGGCGTCGAGACGGTCAGATCGTCGCTATCGGCCTGCTCGACGCGCCGAACCTCCGGCGGCTCACGACCACTCCCGACGACGAGAAGAACGCCGAGCTCGCGCAGCAGCTGGTGACCGACCTGAGCGACCCGCACCGTGGCGCGCTACCGGCGGGAGCTGTTGCCGTCGAGGCGCCCAACGGCTCACTCGTTCAGCACCTACTCTCGGAAGGCGGCTGGAAGATCGACGAGGCATGGACGCCGCTGCGCCGCGATCTCACAAAGCCGGTCGAGGACCCCGGAGTGCGGATCGAGGTGATCGTGCCGGAGCGAGCGCACGTATTGACCGCCGTGCACCGGGCATCGTTCGGCTCCGAAAAGTTCACTGACGAACGCTGGCAGGCCATGGCGGGCGGCGTGCCCTTTGTGGACGCCCGTTGACTGGTCGCGTTCGACGATCAGGGCGACGCGGTGGCGACGGTGACGGTGTGGTCAGCAGGCCCGGGAAGTCCGGGTCTGCTCGAGCCGCTGGGCGTGCACGCTGGGCATCGCGGTCACGGCTACGGCACGGCGATCTCGGTCGCAGCGGCTGCCGCCCTGGCAGAGCTGGGCGCCTCGAGCGCAATGGTCTGCACCCCGAGCTCCAACGTCGGCGCGGTCGCGACCTACGCGTCGGCCGGCTATCAGAAGCTGCCCGAGCGGCGGGACCGATCCCGATCGTGAACAACCGAGACCTGGCCGACCTGATGCCTGCTCAGATCTGTCCCGGCCACGCTCGGCCCACCCCGACGGCAACCACCGTGATCCTGACGCCATCGTCCATGGACCTGGGTACTTCACAGCACTCCTGTCTCGACGGCACATCATCCGCGAAGTCCTCGTCCTGCTTTCCGTCAGCTTCGAACCCTCAATGAGTGAACGGTCGAGTTCGTTGCAGCTGCAGGCCGATTGACGTCCGGATGCTATTGGTTTACTCCGTTGCATCGGATAGAATCGAACACATGATCGAGACTGATGAGGGGCTGACGACTCCGGGCCTGCGGGCTCTCGTTGCGGCTGTGTCTCGTCTTGATGAGCAGGTCGATGACGGGGAGCGGATCGACCAGCTGGCTGGGTTGGAACGACTGAAGTCGGCGGTCGCGGCAGCGCAGGCGCGGGTCACGGTGGGGTTCGTGACCTCGCAGGAGCAGATCGCTGATGGGTGGCGTGAACACGCGAAGGCGTGTTCGGATGCCGGTGACTTCGACGGGTGGCGCCAAGCACGCGAGAACGCCGCTCGGGCCTCGCTGGAGGAGCAAAGCCACGGTGCGAACGGGACCAACGACCCGGACCGTGGTCCAGGGGCCGGTTCAGGAGCGGGTTCCGGTTCAGGTCGGGGTGCTGGTTCGGGTGGTCGGGGCCGGAAGCGGCCGGTGCTGGCGAACGGGATCACCGCGCAGGTCGCGTTGGCCCGGGCGGAGTCCCCGCACCGCGGTGGTGAGCACGTCAGGTTGGCGCTGGCCTTGCACCGGCACCTGCCGAGCGTGTTGGCCTGGCTGAAGGCCGGGGTGCTCAGTGAGTGGCGGGCCACCCTCATCGTGCGCGAGTGCGCGGTGCTGTCCCCCGACCTGCAGGAGGTGTTGGACGCCGAGCTCGCCGGGACCCTCGGGGAAGGCGTCGGCCGGTTGGGGGACCGGCAGCTGGTCCGGCACGTGAAGGCCATCGCGTACCGCCTCGACCCCGAATCCGTGCTGAACCGGGCCCGCAAGGCCGAAGGAGACCGGCGCGTCAGTGTGCGCCCGGCCCCGGACACGATGGCCTACCTGACGGCGTTGTTGCCGGTGGCCCAGGCCGTGGCCGCGTACGCCGCCCTCACGACCGCGGCGGACACCGCCCGCGCGGGCGGGGATGACCGCGGTCGGGGTCAGGTGATGGCCGACACCCTGGTGGAACGGGTGACCGGGCAGGAGCGTGCTGAGGACGTGGCGGTGGAGGTGCAGGTCGTCATCACCGACGACGCGCTCTTCGGCGATGACGACACCCCCGGTCAGGTCCCCGGGTATGGCACCGTGCCCGCCGGGTGGGTCCGCGACCTCCTCACCCCAGAAGACCCCGACACCAACGACACGGACGGCACGGGCGGTTCGGACACTGTTGCTGGCCCTGCATCGGACCCCGCGGCCGGTCGCCGCGGCGGGGCGGGGATGCGTGAACACGCCCGGGTCTGGATCCGACGCCTCTACACCCACCCACAGAGCGGGCAGCTCGTCGCCATGGACTCCACCCGCCGCGTCTTCGACGGCAACCTCCGCCGGTTCCTGCTCGCCCGCGACACCGGGACCTGCCGCACCCCCTGGTGCGACGCCCCGATCCGCCACCTCGACCACATCCACGACCACGCCCGAGGCGGGCCCACCACCGCGACCAACGGCCAAGGGTTGTGCGTGCGCTGCAACCACACGAAACAGCTCCCCGGCTTCACCGCCCGCACCATCACCCCGCAGACGCGACAACCCGGCGCTCCGACAAGAGGCCGTACCAGCGTCGGGCCCCCACCATCAGAGCTGCCCCGGTCAGACCTGTCCCGGCGGATCGGGTGGGACCGCGCCCGTCCCGACGAACGGCACGTCGTCGAACTGACCACGCCCACGGGACACACCTACCGCTCCACCGCGCCACCCCTGATCCCCGGCGCAGCGTTCCGCCACCAGGCGCCCGACCTCCACGAGCGCGTGGCAGACGCCCCGCTCAGCCCCTTCGAGCGCTACCTCACCGACCTCATCGCCAGTTGAAGGCTACGCCCGGCCAATTTGAACGCGAGCTATGACTCGGCCTACGTCGGCTGACGTGCACACCAGTGTCGAGTGGTCACGAAGGTTGTCGCGGAGCTGGGTCAGAGCGCCTTTTTCCATGCTGAGGGGTGCGCGCTCAGCCAGCCCGAGTCGGTCAGCCTGGGCCGGTCAACGCAGACTGATCCGGTGTGCCGAACGTGAGCAGCGTGGGCCCCCCCCCCCCCAACGGCCGGGGGCCCCCCCCCGCAACAGCCCCGCCGGCGCGCGGGGGCCGGCGGGCCCTGCCCTCGCTGGGGGGGGGGGGGGGGGGGCGCGCCGCCCGCGCCCCCCCCCCCCCCCCCCCCCCCCCCCCCCACGCCCCTTCATCAGCGCCCTGGAGTCAGTGAGCCTTGGTGACCGTGAGCTTGCGGTTGACGATCTGCTCGGCGCACTCGACGAGCCCGCAGGCGAACACCGACGACGAGCTGGTCGCCCGACCAGCGGCGAAGTAGCCGTTGTCACTCAGGGCCGTCGCCTTCCAGGCGCGCACCTTGCCGTCGCAGGTCAGGCCGTCGAGGAAGAAGTAGCCTTGGATCTTCAGCCGCCCGGCGCGCTGGGTGGTCTGCCCCTGGATGGCGCTGTTGTACGAGTCGGCGTTGGTGCACGAGTAGGTGCCGTGCACCTTGAGGCTGCCGTTCTTCGTGGCCACGGCGTCCTTGGCCACGGTCAGGGTCGCCGTCGGCGACGGGGGAGCCTTGGAGAAGGTCGCCTTCAGCTGGCCGCCGGTCACACCGGCCGTGTCGGAGAAGGCCATGACGTAGTAGGTGGTTCCGGGTGCGCCCGTGGCGGCGGCCATGCTGGGCCCGCAAGCGACGAGTGAGCCGCCTGAGGTCGGGTTGCCGGCCACGATCATGACGCCGGTTGTGAAGTTCGACGCGGATGTGTCGACGAGCAAGCCCTTGCCGCTCTTGTCGACGTACTTGAACCAGACGCTGCCGTTCGTCGCCGGCGCACCGCAGAAGGCGTTCAGCTCACTGTCCACCGAGTCGGTCGTGGCTGCGGTCGTGTTCTGCGTAATCGTCTTCGGCGGTGAAGCGATGGTGCGCGCCCCGGAGACCGTGTCGTTGTTCGGCGGTGCGGCGACGGCGACGAGCGCCGAGGCGGGAACGAGCAGTGCGGTGGTGACCGCTGCAACGAGAACGTGCCTGATTTTCATGTCTACCCCTGTCGTCAAGATGCTCTTCATTGAGCACCTGCGACATAAGTACTGCCTGGCGTCTCTACCCGTCGCCACAAACGCACATTTCTTGACCAACTCTTTACGGTGCGCCCGGGCTCGGCGCAGGGGAGCAGCGGCAGCCATGTCAACGCAGCAGCTCGCCCAGCGTTCTTGCGGCCGCGAGAAGACGGGGCCCGACCTCGGTGGACAAGGGCTCCAACGAGACGACGCCCACCGAGGCGTCCAGCGCTGGTGCAGGAAAGGCACTGGTCTGCAACGGGCAAGCGAGTCCGTGGGCACCCGACTGCAGCTCACCGTCGGTCGCCACGAGGTCGAACCGCCCGTCGCGCCCGGCCAGGATGGCCCGGCCGGCAGCGCCCTGGGTGAGCGGGTGGCGGGCACCAGACCGGTAGGCGACGTGCACGTCGGTCCACGTGGGCTCCACGACGACAAGGGCCAGGGCCTGGTCGCCCTCGGCGATGGTCAGGTGCGCCGTGGCACCACAGGAGTCCGCCAGTCGGCGGAGCACGGGCAGCGCCTCGGCCTGGATAACAGGGACCGCCCCCGCCGCGAGCCGGGTCAGCCCGGCTCCCAGACGGATCCGTCCCCCCTCGCGTCGCACCACGAGCCGATGCTGCTCAAGAGTCGCCACCAGCCGGTACACGACCGGGCGCCCCACCTCCAGGCCGGCGGCGAGCTGGGTGATGGTCAGGCCGGCCGCGTCGCCCGGGGCATCGGAGGCGAGAAGCAGCTCAAGCAGTCGGATACCGCGGTCGAGGGTCTTCGACGACTCCCCCGCCGCGGCCGACCCATCGACCACGTCACCCCTCGCTGTGCACGCCGCCGGGCGGCTGGGCCGTCGAGTCCCCTGCAACACGACCCCGCGACCACGACAGCGCATAGAGCCCGTCATCGACCGCTGACCCGCCCTCACCGAGCTCGAGCGGGCGGAAGGTGTCGACCATCACGGCGAGCTCGTCGAAGCTGTGGATGCCGATGGAACCCTCGGTGGCACCCGGCTGCGGGCCGTGAGCGTGGCCGCCGGGGTGCACCGAGACCGAGCCCTTGCCGATGCCCGAGCCCTTGCGAGCCTCGTAGTCGCCGTCGACGTAGAACATGATCTCGTCGCTGTCGACGTTCGAGTGGTAGTAGGGCACCGGGATCGCGAGCGGGTGGTAGTCGACCTTGCGCGGCACGAAGTTGCAGATCACGAAGTTCGCCCCCTCGAAGACCTGGTGCACGGGCGGCGGCTGGTGGATGCGGCCGGTGATCGGCTCGAAGTCGCGAACGTTGAAGACGTAGGGGTAGAGGCAACCGTCCCAGCCGACGACGTCGAGCGGGTGGTGCGGGAGCGTGTGGATGGTGCCGACCACTCCCCCGGGGCCGTTGCCGCGATGTTTGATGAGCACCTCGGTCGCCTCGTCGGCCGAGGCGCCGACGTCTTCGGCCAGCAAGGGACCGTCGGGCAGGCGGAGGTCGCGCTCGCAGTAGGGCGAGTGCTCGAGCAGCTGGCCGTACTTGCTGAGGTAGCGCTTCGGCGGAGCGATGTGACTGTTGCCCTCGATGAAGTAGGCGCGCAGGGGGTCCTTCGTCGACCGCTTCGGGACCCACCGGTGCGTCGTGGCTCGCGGGATGATGACGTAGTCGCCCTCCCCCACGTCGAAGGCGCCAAACACCGTCTCGACGCGGGCCCGTCCGCGCTCGATGTACACGCACTCGTCGCCGATGCCGTTGCGGTACCACGGGCTCGGCCGCGCCGTGACGGCGTAGGAGATGCGCACGTCACCGTTGCCGAGCACGAGGCGGCGACCCGTGACGGCGTCGGTCTCGCGGATCGCCTTGGCGTCGAAGAGGTCGTGCAGCTTCAGGTGTCGCGGTACGAGCGGGTGGTTCGGGGTGGTCGACTGGTCGGGCAGCTCCCAGATACGGGACTCGCTGATCGTCGACGGGATGTTGCGGTGGTAGAGCAGCGAGCTGTCAGAGCTGAACCCCTCCTCACCCATCAGCTCCTCGTAGTAGAGCTCGCCGGGCGTCTTGCCGCGAGAAGGGCGTCGATGCTGCGTGTGCCGCTTGGGTGGGATGCTGCCGACCGCCTGGTAGTGCGCCATGTCGCTCCTCGCTGACCCGACCGACCAACGGCGTCCGCTCATCGGACGTCGGTGTCTCTTGGGAGAAACACTGCGATACGCTGGCCGGCATGTCAAGGACGCCGCTGTTCGACCGTCTCGTCGACGACGCCGCCGTCTTTCCGCCCGGGAACGCGCCGCTGGAGGTGGCCGTCTCCGAGCACCTGGCGCGACGCGAGGGCCCGGATGCCGCTCACCTGGGCCCCCTGCTCGTGCGGGCTGCCGACGCGGCCGAGCTGGCCCGCCTCGCCGCCGCCGACGACCGCACCCGACAGCGACCCCTGGAGGTCGGCCTCGTCGTGCGGCCGGGGTCTCCGGTCGCACTCGTGACCGGGGCTGCTCGCGCGCTGCGCGACGATCGCCGGGCACACGTCGCGGCCATCGAGCTCGGCTGGTCGACGGACTGGCGCGCGGCCCTCGAGCTCGACCTGCCGATCGCGGTCGAGGTCGGGCTCGGGCCTGACCAGGCCGCTGCCCTCGACGACATCGCCAACGCGGTCGACGATAACGCCACGGTCGTGGCCAAGTTCCGCACCGGCGCGACGCCGGAGTGCCCCTGGCCCGACGAGGCCGCGCTGGCCCGGTTCCTCGACGCCACCATCCTGCGTGGCCTGACGTTCAAGCTTACCGGCGGCCTGCACCACGCGGTGCGCGACGACCACGACGGCGAGCCCCAGCACGGCCTGCTCAACGTCGTTCTCGCCACCCACGAGGCGCTCGACGGGTCCGAGGCCGACGACCTCACCGGCACCCTCGGGCAACGCGACGCCGAGCTGCTGACCGACCAGGTCTCTCGCCTGACCGCGGTCGAGGCCGCCCGGGTCCGCGCCAGCTTCACCAGCTTCGGCTGCTGTGGCGTGCTCGACCCCCTCACCGAGCTCGAGGCCCTCGGCCTGCTCCCACCCGAAGGACGAACATCGTGAACACCTGGCTGGACGTGCCGAACGACCACCCCTTCGGCCCGCAGACCCTTCCCTACGGCATCTTCAGCACCGCTGCTGGTGGAGTTCGTCGGGTCGGGGTGCGCGTCGGCGACCACGTCATCGACGTCTCTGCCGTGGCAGCTCTCGGTGGAGACCCTGGTGACGGGCCGAACCTCGCTGTGGCGTGGGCGAACCCGACCCTCAACCCCTTCATCGACCTCGGCCCGGCCACGTGGCGGACCGCGCGCGCGTGGCTGACCGAGATCGTCACGAACGACGTGCACCGTGACGCCATGCTGCCGCACGTGTACCCCTTGGGCGACGTGGCCCTGCACCTACCGATCGAGGTGGCTGACTACGTCGACTTCTACGCGAGCGAGCACCACGCGAGCAACGTCGGCAAGGTCTTCCGACCCGACAACGCCGCGCTGCCGCCCAACTGGAAGCACCTGCCGATCGGCTACCACGGGCGCGCGGGCACCGTCGTCGTCTCGGGCACCGACGTGGTCCGTCCGACCGGCCAGCGCAAGGGCCCGCACGACCCCGAGCCGGTGTTCGGGCCCAGCATCCGTCTCGACATCGAGGCCGAGCTCGGTTACGTCGTCGGCGGGGCCACCGACCTCGGCACCAGGCTGAGCGTCGACGAGGCCGCCGACCATCTCTTCGGCGTCGTCATCCTCAACGACTGGAGCGCCCGCGACCTGCAGGCGTGGGAGTACGTGCCGCTCGGGCCCTTCCTCGGCAAGTCGTTCGCGACCTCGATCTCGGCCTGGGTGACGCCACTCGACGCCCTCGCTGCCGCGCGCGTCGCCCTTCCCGGCCAGACCGACCCCGTGCCCCTGCCCTACCTGCGCGGTGATGCCTTCGGCTTCGACGTACACGTCGAGGTGTCTCTCAACGGCACGGTGATCTCCCGCCCCGAACACGCCGCCCTGTACTGGTCGCCGGCACAGATGCTGGCCCACCTGACCGTGAACGGGGCCTCGGTGCGCACCGGTGACCTGTTCGGCTCCGGCACCATCAGCGGTCCGACCAAGGGCTCTCGCGGCAGCCTGCTCGAGCTCACCTGGAACGGTACCGAGCCACTCGCGCTGGGCGACGGCAGCAGCCGCGGCTTTCTCGACGACGGCGACACGGTGACGATGACGGCGTGGGCGCCCGGCCCCGACGGCAGCCGGGTCGGTCTGGGCGAGGTCGTCGGTACCATCCGACCCAGCGTCTGAACCAGGAGGACCCATGAAGAAGCTGATCAACGCGGCCGACACCGTCGTCGCCGACGCCCTGCTCGGCATCGACGCGGCCCATCCTGCGCTCCGGGTCGACCACGAGCACCGCATCATCTATCGCGCTGACACCGCCCGGCCGAACAAGGTCGGCCTCGTCTCCGGAGGTGGCTCGGGCCACGAACCGCTGCACGGCGGGTTCGTGGGTTTCGGCATGCTCGACGCGGCCTGCGCCGGAGAGATGTTCACCTCGCCCACACCCGACCAGATGTTCGAGGCCACCACGACCGTCGACCGCGGTGCCGGGGTGCTGCACATCATCAAGAACTACACCGGCGACGTCATGAACTTCGAGATGGCGGCCGAGATGGCCGAGGCCGACACCGGCATCCTCGTGGAGTCGGTCGTCACCCACGACGACGTCGCCGTGCAGGACTCCCTCTACACCGCGGGACGACGCGGCGTGGGCGTCACCGTCTTCGTCGAGAAGATCGCCGGGGCCGCTGCCGAGCAGGGCCGCGACCTTCGCTCGGTGGCGGCACTCGCGCGACGGGTGAGCGATTCGGGCCGGTCGATGGGGGTGGCACTCACCAGCGGCACCGTGCCGGCCGTGGGCAAGCCGACCTTCGACCTGCCCGACGACCAGATGGAGCTCGGCGTCGGCATCCACGGTGAGCCCGGCCGCGAGCGCGTCCCGCTCGCCGGCGCGGCGCAGATCGCCGACCGCCTGCTCGAGCCGATTCTCGCCGACCTCGACTTCACCCGGAGCGGCACCATCGTCATGCTGAACGGCTTGGGTGGCTCCCCCCTGATCGAGCTCTACGTGATGTACGCAGAGGTCAAGAAGATCCTCGACCGGGCCGGTGTCGACGTCGCCCGCAGCCTGGTGGGCAACTACATCACCTCCCTCGACATGGCCGGCTGCTCGGTCACCCTGCTGGCGGCCGACGACGAGCTGATCACCCTCTGGGACGCGCCGGTCGAAACCCCCGGCCTGCGTTGGGGGAGGTAGCCGGTGACCGCTGATCCGTCGGTGACGCCCTCGACGCTGACCCTCGACAACGTCCGCGGGTGGATCACCTCGTTCCACACCCTGGTCACCGAGCAGAAGGCCTACCTGACCGAGCTCGACTCGGCCATCGGCGACGCCGACCACGGAACCAACCTGAGTCGCGGGATGGACGCGGTGGCCACCACGCTCGACGGCGCTGCACCGGCCGGCATCGGTGAGCTGCTGAAGGGCGTCGGAATGACGCTGGTCAGCACGGTCGGTGGCGCGAGCGGGCCCCTCTACGGGACGTTCTTCCTCCGGTTCGCGGCCTCGGCCGGTGATGCCGGCACGCTCGACGGCGAGGCGGTCGGCACCGCGCTGACCGCGGGTCTCGCGGGCGTCGTCGCGCGCGGCAAGGCGAGCGTGGGCGACAAGACGATGGTCGATGCCCTGACACCCGCGGTCACGGCCTGGGGTGACGCGATCGACAACGGAGCCACGCTCACTGACGCCGCCACTGCCGCCCGAGATGCCGCGCGCCTCGGCAGCGACTCGACCATGCCCCTCGTCGCGCGCAAGGGCCGGGCCAGCTACCTCGGCGAGCGCAGCGCCGGGCACCTCGACCCCGGGTCGGTGTCGACGACACTGCTCTTCACCGCGCTCGCGCAGGCCCTCCCCTGAGCCACGACCTGGTCGGCATCGTCGTCGTCTCGCACAGCCCGCGGCTGGCGCAGGCGGCGGTCGAGCTCGCGCTCGAGATGGTGGTCGGCCACCCGCCCCCGATCGCCATCGCGGCCGGTGCCGGAGACGACGTCATCGGCACGGATGCCGTGCGGATCGCCGCGGCCATCGACTCGGTCGCGTCTGAGCGCGGTGTGCTCGTGCTGATGGATCTGGGGTCGGCACTGCTGAGCTCAGAGCTCGCCCTCGAGCTGCTCGAGGACCCGTCGACCCGGGTGCGTCTCAGCAGCGCACCCTTCGTCGAGGGATTGCTGGCCGCCGTGGTGCTCGCCGCCGGCGAAGCCGCCCTCGACGACGTCGAGCGCGGCGCCGTCGCCGCGCTCGACGCGAAGTCGTCCCAGCTGGCGGCGCCCGTGACAGCTGAGCACGGCCAGGTGAGCGCCACCAGAGCGGATGCCGCCCATGACTCCCCAGACTCGACCGCAGACGTGACGCTGGTCAACCGTGACGGCCTGCACGCCCGGCCGGCGGCGGCGGTCGTCACCGCGGTCGCCGCCTTCGACGCCCGCGTGAGCGTCACCAACCTGCGCACCGGGGTCGGGCCGGTGCCGGCAAGCACGCCGATCGGGCTGGCCGCACTCGCCGCTCGGGAGTCCGACACGATCCGGGTCGAGGCCGTCGGAAGGGACGCGCAGGACGCTGTGGATGCCGTGCGCGACCTGGTCGTCGGCGGCTTCGGCGAGGTACCGCCCCTCAGGACGGCAGCGGTGGGCTTCGACGGCGGCGGAGTCGGTGTCAGCCCGGGGCGGGTCGTCGGTCGAGCGCTCGTCCTCCCCCCGCCGGCGGACGCACCCGACCAGCACGGCGCGCTGCCGCAAGAGGACCGACCGGCTGAGGCAGACCGGGCCGTTGCCGCAGCAGCAGCGGTCGCGTCCGACCTTCGCGACCTCGCCGCCCCCCTGCCGCCCGCGGCACGCGACATCCTCTCCGCCGTCGCGGCCATGGCTCAGGATCCGCAGCTGCTCGGTGCCGTCCGGTCGGGGGTGATCGACCAGGGCCTGACCTCGGAACGTGCCGTCTGGCAGGCGGTGGCCGAGGTCTCCGCGCGGTTCGCCTCGGCCGGCCCACTGCTCGCCGCCCGCGTCGTCGACGTCGAAGCCGTGCGCGACCGGGTCATCGCGCGGCTCACTGCACGCTCCACCCTCTGCCCGCCCGACGAGCCGGCCCCCTACGTGCTCGTGGCCCACGATCTCGCCGCCACCGAGACCGCCCTGCTCGACCCCCACCGGTGCGTGGCGATCGTCACCCGCGGCGGCGGGCCCGGCTCGCACACGGCGGTCCTGGCCCGTCTCCTCAGCATCCCCGCGGTGGTCGCCGCCGCGCGCGCGGAGACCATCCCCGACGGGGCGTGGGTTCTCGTCGACGGCAGCACGGGCGAGGTCGTCGTCAACCCGACCGAAAAGCAGCGGGCGGAGGCTCGCCCGGGCCGCCGGTGAGCCCTTCCGGCGCGACCGATCTGCTCAGCCGTAGGGGTTCGCGTCGCCCTTCGGCTGCTTGCCCATGACGACCTGGGTCTGGGCGATCTTGTCGTGCAGGGTCTGCCGCTTGTCGTCCCACAAGGGCCACAGGCCATCGAGCAGGTCGAGCAGGGGCCAAAGAAAGCTGATGCCGGGAATCAGCTGAACCACGCTCAGGAGTCTGCGGCGCGCGGCGGTCATCACGTCAAGAGGGCCGGGCCGATCGACGCGACGCACGCTGATACCCACGGCCATCTTGCCGGGCGTCTGGGCGGTGGTCGTCCAGAAGCCGATGCAGTAGAGCGAGATGATCAGAAACTGGGCCACCGCAAGTTTCACCGAGTCGGCGGCGACGGCATCAGTGAGGTCCCGACTGGCCTGATCGGCGGAGGCTTGGCTCCCCTCGGCGATGAGGTTCATGGCCCTACCGAACTCGGCCCAGAGGTCGGGTGCGACGATCCGGGAGACGATCGTGATGAGGACGAACAGAATGACGCCGTCGATGAGCCAGGCCCCGAGTCGGCGACCCCACGACGCGAGCGGGACGCCGTCGGCCGTGGTCTTGATGCTGTGCATCCAGTTCGCCGCTCCCGGGGAGCCTGGTGAACCCGGGTACTGCGGCGCCTGACCGAACTGCCCCTGCTGCCCCTGCCAACCCTGCTGGGGGTGCTGTGGCTGGTCCTGCCAGCCGCTGCCCTGCGGCATCGGGGGCAGCGGCGGGGACGCCTGGGTGGGCTGGCTCTGCTGGCGGTGCCCCGTCGGCGCAGTCGGTCGCTGGCCCTGGTAGTCGGGCCCGCCCGACGATGACGACGCTGTGGGCGACTTGCGGGGGGCGGTGTGGTCGCTCCACGTGACGCCGTCCCAGTAGCGGAGGTTGTCGGGGTTGCTCGGGTCGTCGTACCACCCGGCAGGCTGCTGACTCATGCTCCAACTCTCCCATGAATCGGGGCCTTCCCCTGCACAGTACGGGCGGGGCGAGGCCGTAGTGGTCTGGCCACAGTTGTGAAGGCGTGGTTGTTGGGTCCGCAGTGGATCCGAGGTTGTCAACCCGGCTCGGTTCACAGCCCGCAATCACCCGCAAGGGATGATGCCCGATCACGACCCGGTGTCCAGAGTGAGAACGGTAGACCTAGGAAGGCACTTCTGCCCCCACCAAGGAGGAGACCATGAACTCTGAGCAGCGTCCGTCCCCGGGGTCGACGTGAACTACCGACTGCTGATCTGCGGGGGGGCACTGGTGTGTGTCGGTGGCGCGCTCGGCTTCGCCGGGCTCGCAGTTGGCGGCACTGCGCTCGTGTTGGATGCCCGGCGACGCATCAAGACCATGAAGGCGCCCGCCCCCCGCTGGGCGCCGGTGCACTGACAACGCAAGCACACCGCATGGCGGTTCACGGCGCTGTCAACCGTGCCCTCCAGCAGGGGGCTCCCGGTGACGGCTGGTGCTTGACGGTCGACGTGCCCCCAAGGGCACGGGCGGATGAGAACAACCATGAGCTTGGTGGCGAGAGAGGAGTTCGCATGACGCTGACAACGGGGGCGACGCCCCGGAGCAACCATCGATACCGGTTGGAGCCCGGGCTCGGCAGGATGAGCCCAGCAGAGCGGGCGGCGCGAGGCAAGCTGGCCCGGGCCGAGGTGCCCCGCGACAGCCATGACTGGTTCGACCCGCCCACCGACCGGCCCGACCCGGTCGACCTGCTGGAGGAGCAGGCGAAGGGACGCGTGCCCGAGCTGGTACCCGTGCGGCGGGGGCGGATGATGGTCTCCGCGTTCACCTTCTACCGTGGGGCGGCGCTCCCGATGGCCAGCGACCTGGCGACGACTCCGGCGTCGGGGTTGCCGGTGCAGCTGTGCGGGGATGCCCACCTGTCGAACTTCGGCGTGTTCGGCTCCCCCGAGCGACGGCTGGTGTTCGACATCAACGACTTCGACGAGACCGCCCCAGGGCCCTGGGAATGGGACGTGAAGCGGTTGGCCACCAGTCTGGAGATCGCCGGGCGCGACAACGGCTTCAGCGACAAGGCTCGCCGCCGAGTGGTCGAGGTGACCGTGGCCGGCTACCGTCGCGCGATGCGCAGCTTCGCCGCCATGACCAATCTCGAAGTCTGGTACGCACGCGCCGACCTCGAAGACCTCCGCGCCGACCTGGAGGGGCAGATGAAGGGCCGCCAGCGCAAGGCGCTGGACAAGGGCATGAACAAGGCCCGTACCAGAGACAGCATGCAAGCGCTGGCCAAGCTGACCCAAGAGGTCGACGGTGGTCGGCAGTTCGTCGCCGACCCTCCCCTGCTGGTGCCGATCGATGACCTGCTGCCCGTCGGAAGCGAACGGGTGGCTTTCGAGTCGCAGATCACCGACCTGCTCCGCAAGTACCGGCGCACGCTGGCGACCAACCGCCAGGTGCTGCTGGACACGTTCGAGTACACCGACCTGGCCCGCAAGGTCGTCGGGGTCGGCAGCGTCGGCACGCGCTGCTGGATCGTGCTGCTGCTCGGCCGCGACAGCTCCGATCCGCTCCTGCTGCAGGTCAAGGAGGCAGAGACCTCGGTGCTGAGTCGCTACCTGGGGGCCAGCAAGTACAGCAACCAGGGCCAGCGGGTGGTGGCCGGGCAGCGTCTGATGCAGGCCAGCAGCGACATCTTCCTGGGCTGGCACCGCACCGAGGCCGGGCTGGATGGCCAGCAGCGCGACTTCTACGTGCGACAGCTGCGCGACTGGAAGTTCTCGCTGGAGACCGAGAAGATGAAGCCCCGCGGCATGCGCCTCTACGGAGAGCTGTGCGGGTGGACCCTGGCTCGCGCGCACGCACGATCCGGAGACCGCATCGCGATCGCCGCCTACCTCGGTAGATCGGATGAGTTCGACCAGGCCATCACCCGATTCGCGGTGACCTACGCCGACCAGAACGAACGCGACTATCAGGCGCTCGTGGATGCCGTCACGTCCGGGCGGCTCACGGCCGAAAGCGGCCTCTGAGGCCGTGCACCTCTGAGACAGCAGCGCAGACTCCCCACCACACCGGACACGCGTGGTGGGGAGTCTGCGTCAGGCTCGTGTCACCGTCGTGGAGCCGTGGCCGCCTCGGCTCGGCTCGACTCTACGGGGAGCAGTACCGCGCCCACCAGGAAGGCGATCGCCCCGACGAACGTGCCGAGGTTGACCAGCGCGATGTTGGCCGTCTGACCGGTGGTGGGGAGGTAACGGGCGGCGATCGCGGCCACGCCGAAGGCGACCGACCCGAACAGGTTGAGGGCGGCGATCCGCCATCCGACCGAGTGGTCCGACCTGGGCAGCACACCACGGTTGACCTCGGCATAGGCGAGCACGCTGGCGACGAGGAAGCAGACCGAACCGACCACGTCGGGCGTCCAGATGAGGTGCTTCTGCTGAACGGCGTCCAGCGCGCTTCGGGTCGCGGCGAAGGTGCTCACGTTGAAGGCGATCGTGCCGGCAAGCTGGATGAGCCCGGCCCACCAGTCGATCCGGTGGGGGCGCCAGTGAACGAGACCCCGGAGTCGCAGCCGGCGCGGCGCGGCGAGGATCGCCTGGGGCGCGATGACCGTCTCGTGGAACGAGAGGTAGCCGGCCGAGGTGAAGAACAGCGAGCCGACGAAGAAGGTCCAGGCGACGATGCTCGGGCTCACCGCGTCGAAGTAGAGCGGCAGGGAGCCCGTCGCGAAGCAGAGCGAACCGATGCCGAACAGGGCTGCCAGCCACCAGCTCATCCGGCTGGGGCGACTGGCCCCCGACGCCGGACGGAGCCGGCCGGTGGCGCCCAGACCGAGCAGCTTTCGATGTCGGCGAGACGTCCACTCGTACTCGCTGCCGTCGGGAGCCTCGAGGGTCAGGCGCGTGACGAAGCCGAACGACCGGGACTCGTGCACCACCCGCCAGCCCTCGGGGAGGTCGGGGACCGCTTCGGTCAGTTCGGCCGAGCCCGCACCGCTGTCCACGTCCGGGTCACCGCACGAGCCCGGTCCGCGCCTTGGCGTGCGCTGCGTACTTCTCCGGCGCCGTCCACAGGTCAGGTTTGGACGCCGTGCGGGTGGGCGGCTTCTCGGCGGCCAGCTCGTCGTAGGCCTTGTCGAGGTCGCGCAGCAGGATGTCGATCATCTGCCGGCTCAGGTCGAGCCGCACCACGACCCGCATCAGGTGTACCGCCTCCGCGTTCGGGGGCAGGCTGTAGGCGGGCACGATCCACCCGTT
The DNA here is from genome assembly GCA_030452985.1 of Humibacillus sp. Lineage (GTDB taxonomy): Bacteria > Actinomycetota > Actinomycetes > Actinomycetales > Dermatophilaceae > DSM-29435. Next base: position 2,200 of record JAKDLG010000049.1, on the reverse strand, counting down.
CTCACGCAGCCGGGCCGACAGGTGGTAGACGTCGAAGCCGGGGTCGCCGGTGAGCCGGAACGTCACGACCGGCTCGGCCAGCCCCGGGTTCAGGATCTCGTACCTGCCGGTCGCCGCCAGGCTCTCGTTGAGATGACGGGCGTTGGCGAGCATGTTGGCCACGATCGAGCCGTAACCGGCGCGTCCGAGTCGGAGGAAGGTGTACATCTGCGCCTGGATCATCGCGGACCCGCGGGAGAAGTTGAACGTGTACGTCGGCTGGGCGCCGCCGAGGTAGTTCACGCTGAACACCAGGTCCTCCGGAAGCTTCGCAGCGTCACGGAAGACCAGCCATCCCACACCGGGGTACACCAGCCCGTACTTGTGGCCGGACACGTTGATCGAGGCGACCTGCTCGAGCCGGAAGTCCCACTCTCGATCCGGTTCGGCAAACGGCGCGATGAAGCCGCCGCTCGCGCCGTCGACGTGGAGGGGAATGTCCCAACCCCGCTCCTGCTTGACCCGCACCAGCATCGCGTTGATCTCCTCGATCGGGTCGGACTCACCGATGTGGGTCGTGCCGAGCACCGCCCCGACCGCGATCGTGTTCTCGTCGACCTGCGCTTCGACCTCGTCGGCGTTCACCACGTACCGGTCGGGCTGCATCGGGATCTTGCGCATCTCGACGTCGAAGTAGTTGGCGAACTTGTCCCACACGACGTGGGTCTCGGCGCCGTAGACCACATTGGGGCGGTCGGTCGGCAGGCCCGCCGCCTCGCGGCGGTTGCGCCAGGCCCGCTTGTGCGCGAGCAGCCCGAGCATGATCGCCTCCGAAGAACCGATCGTCCCGACGCCGACGACCGCCTTCGGGTCGGGCGCGTTGAACAGCTCGCCCAGCATGTGCACGCAGCCCTCCTCCACCAGGGCGGCCGCCGGGTACTCCTCGTGGTCGATGTGGTTCTTGCGCAGCGTGTCGTGGATCAGGGCCTCCGCCTGCGGCTCCATCCAGGTCGTCACGAACGACGCCAGGTTGAGCGTCTCGCGGCCATCGAGCATCAACGCGGTACGAAGCAGCTCGTAGGCCTCATCGGCTTCCATGCTGTCGGCCGGGAACTGGAACTGGTCGATGTGCTCACGGAAGCCCTTGCGTCCGTGGATCGGACCGATTCCCGGACCATCGGGTGCCTGGCTGACCATCTGTTCTCCTAAGGTTGGTGCCGACTGTGGGCCGGCAGCGTCATTGACGGTCGAAGGCGCAGGGCGCCCCCACGGCGGGGGTGGCAGCGCTGGTCATCGAGGCTGCGGTCTCGTCGATGAGCTGAGGTGTGACCCGTCCACCGCCCGTGCCGAACGGCTCGCTGAGGGCGACCACGACCAGCAGCATGACGACGGTGAAGACGGCCGACATCGCCACCAGCACCGCCTGAGTGGGGCTCCGCGCCGGCATCGTGACCGCGAACAGCAGCAGGACCGCAAACGCCCCACCGCCGATCAGCAGGATCCACAACATCGTCGGCACGCGCGTCTCGGCGGCCACCAGCCGCGTCTCCCGAGCGGTGGAGATATTGCCGATCTGGCTGACCAGGTTCGTCGCGGTGGCCGCTTGCAGGGCTCCGGTGGAAGGTTTGTCGCCCACCCCCACCGAGGCCACCAGGGTCTGGTAAGCCGCGTCGACCTTCGCCGATCCGCCTTCGTGCGCTGCCATCGCGGGCCAGTCGTAGGCCGGAACCACCCGCGCGTAACAGATCAGGGCTCGCTGGATACTCGGCTGCGACTGCGGAAAGAGAGTCGCCTGGTCGAAGGCCGTGCCGATCGACGTGGCCTCGTTGCCGACTGCGTCTCGTGCACTCGCGTACTGACCGAACAGAAACAGGATCGAGAAGCCGACGATCACCCCGTAGGCCGCCGCGACATAGGAGAGCGTGGCGCCCCAGGAGCCGTAGTGGGGCTCTCGGTTCGCCAGGAGCCGGCGCACGAGAAGCGACGCCGCGCCCACGATCACGAAGGTGACGGCGAGCGCCAGCAGATTGGCCCACAGGCTACTCATCGCGGACCCCAGGGGTGTGACATCAGATCGGCCTGATGCGCGAGGCCGTCATGAGCCGAGGACTCGTGCCTTCTGCACCGCGAACTCCGCTTCGGTCAGGATGCCCTGGTCCCTCAGCTCGCCGAGGCCCCTCAGCTGTTCGATCATGTCGTCGCCGCCGGCCCTGGCCGGAAC
>JAKDLG010000217.1 GCA_030452985.1 Humibacillus sp. | reverse complement strand
CTGGTGGGGGCGGTGGGGCCGGTTGGGCTGGGCCGGTTTGGCGGCGGCTGGGCGCAGGGGGGACAGGTGGGGGCACCGACAGGTCAGCCGTTGTCGGAGCCGGTGCTGGGGCAGGGGTGCTCTGGGGCCGGTCGCTCTCGGTCTCACCGGGGCCGCTCGGGTGAGCCCCGCTCGAGAGGGCGTCGAGCGAGCTGGGGCCGGAGAGGGGATCGGTGGGCTCGCGGTGGTCGGGTGGGTGGGCTCCGGTCGGCTGGTCGGACATGCGTGGGCTCCCCTGATCGATGTGAGTCGGCTGTGTGCCGGTGGACATTCTGCCCGCTCGCCGGCAGCGACCGCGAACCGTACATCGCGGCTAGGATCGGGCAAAAGGGTCAGCGGGACGCGAACGGCCGCAACCGACAGGAGCCTCATGACCATCAGGCAGAGCGTGCGGCACTGGCTCGAGCGAACCCGCCCGGTCGACCCGCGCACCGAGCAGGCCCTGCGCGAGCGCTGGGCGGCTCTGCCCGAGGCGGTGCGCACTCCCGAACAGCTGCTCGGCCGGCACGCCGTCGGGTGCGAAGGCACACACGGAGTGTTCCCGAAGTGCGACCTGACCTGCTCGCCCTGCTACCACTCGCGCGATGCCAACAAGGTGCGCGTCGACGGGTCGCACACGGTGAGCCAGGTCGAGCAACAGATGGCCTACCTCGCCCAGCGCCGCGGCCCTCGCGCCCACGCGCAGCTCATCGGGGGAGAGGTGTCGCTGCTCGCGCCCGACGACCACGCCGAAGCGCTGTTGAGCATGCGAGCCCACGGACGTGAGCCGATGTCGATGACCCATGGCGACTTCGACTATGACTACCTCGAGAAGGTCGTGCTCGACGACGATCGACGGGTGCGGCTGCCGAGGGTGTCGTTCGCCGCCCACTTCGACTCCCTCATGCGCGGCCGACGCGGCATCCCGCGGCCGTACAGTGAGGCTGAGCTCGACGGCCACCGGGCGGCCTTCGTCGAGATGTTCGCTCGGCTGAGGCGCGAGACCGGGGTGCGCTCGTACCTGGCCCACAACATGACGGTCACGCCGGCGAACCTGCGCCAGGTCGCGTCGGTGGTGGCCTCGGTCTCGCGAATGGGCTACCAGATGCTGTCGTTCCAGCCGGCCGCGTTCGTCGGCGACGACCGTCGTTGGGACGGCGGCTACGACGACGTCGACATCGATGCGGTCTGGCAGGAGCTCGAGGCGGGCCTCGGGCAGAAGGTGTCGTGGAGAGCGCTCCAGTTCGGCGACCGGCGGTGCAACCGAACCGCCTTCGGGTTCAAGGTAGGCCCGACCTGGCACACCCTCTGTGAGGCCGATCTGCCCGCGGAGACCGCCGCGCGCGATGTGCTTCTGAACCACTTCGGCGGCATGAACTTCGGCGGCACCCCGCCTGTCCTCCTCCTGGTCAAGCTCGCCCGCGTGCTGGCCCGGCATCCGTGCGACGCGGTGGTCGTTGCGGCCTGGGTTCGCTCGGTGGTCGGCCGAGTCGGTGGTCTCGGCACCCTCGTGCTCGCGGCGAGCCGGGGTGAGGTGACGCCGATGACCTTCGTCGTGCATCAGTTCATGGATGCCGCTGACGTGGCGCCCGCGTGGCAGCTGCTCAAAGACGGTGTGGCCGCCGACGACGAGCAGGTTCGCGCCACCCAGGAGCGGCTGCAGGCCTGCACCTACTCGATGAGCCACCCCGAGACGGGCGAGCTGGTGCCGGCCTGTGCCCAGCACGGGGTGCTCGACCCGGTCGAGAATCTCGAGCTGCGCCGACTGCTCCCGCTGACCGTGCTGGCCCATCACCAGGTCGGGGCCTGAGCGCGTACCCGGTTCGGGGGGCTCACCCGGCCAGGTCGGCGCCGGAGCACCTCGAACCGTCAGGGTGGGTACCGTGGGTGGCACGGACGGCCACGACACGCGATCGCCGCGTCGGCCTGAGGAGCGAGATGCCAGGGAGTGCCCTCAGTTCATTGCCGTGCTGCCGGTCGGCAGCGACCTGCGGCCGCCCGTGATCGACGCCCGCCTGCGTCGGCGGCTCGAACGACCGCTCGGCCGCGCTGCCCAGAGCATCGACGTCGAGTGGGTCTCACCCGACCGGCTGACCTGGCTCGGTCTCGTCGTCGGGCTGAGCAGTGCGGCCGCGGCGGCCGCGAGCTGGTGGCTGCCGGCCCTGGCTCTGTGGCTGCTGTCGCGCACCTGCGACGGGCTTGACGGCCCGCTGGCCCGCCGCCGGTCGCGGGCGGCTGCGGCCCGGGGGGAGCCGGTCTCGCAGGCCGGCGGCTACTTTGACATCACCGCCGACTTCGTCGTCTACGGGGCCACCGTCGTCGGTGTCGCCATCGGCGCCACCCGGTCAGAGGGGGCACCGTGGTGGCCTTTCCTGCTCGTGCTCTTCGCCTACTACGTCAACGGCACCGCCCTGCTCGCCTTCTCCTCGATGGCCGAGCGCAGCGGCCGACAGATCGACGACGGTCGCTCGCTCAGCTTTCTCGGCGGGGTGGCCGAGGGTGCCGAGACGATCGTCGTGCACTCCGCGTGGTTGCTCTTTCCGGGTTCGGCCGCCACCATCGCGACGGTGTGGGCCGCCGTGGTCGGGGTCAGCGGGGTGCACCGGATCGTGACGGGTCGCGCGGCGCTGCGTTGAGCAACGTTGCGCTGGAAAGGTGCTGAGTGGTTTCGAGCCTTGAGCATCCACCAGGGAGTCACCCCCGTCGGCTGACCACCCAGCGTCGGGTGGCCGCGAGCGTTCGAACCGCGGCGGATGCCAGAGGGCGGGCCAACCGTCGCTGGACGTCGGCGATGGCCGCGTTCCACGGGCCGTCGCCGTAGGTCGGGTAGGGGTGGGTCGACCCGGCGAGCGCGGTGGTCGTGAGCCCCCGGGTGACGGCCAGCGTCAGCTCGGCGAGGGCTTCACCAGCGCGCGGGCCGACCACGGTGGCGCCGACGATGCGGCCGCGACGATCGGTGACGAGCTTGGTGAAGCCGGCCGTCTCGCCCTCGGCGACGGCCCGGTCGACCTCGTCGTCGGGCCACGATCTGACCTCGTGCTCGGCCCCGGGCGATCCGGAGGAGGCGCCCACCGCGGCCACTTCGGGGTGGGTGAAGGTCACGCGCGGCACCACCACGGCCGCAACCGACCGGCGCAGGCCGAGCACGGCGTTGGTGGCCGCGATGGACGCGTGCACGCCGGCCACGTGGGTGAACTGCGGATGACCGGTCAGGTCGCCGGCGGCCCACACCCGGTGGTTGGTGGTGCGCAGGTGGTCATCGACCACGACGTAGCCCCGTTCGTCGACCGACACCCCGGCGACCTCCAGCCCGAGCCCCGCCGTGCGCGGGCGGCGGCCGACGGCCACCAGCAGCATGTCGTAGTCGAGCCGTTCACCGCTCTCGAGCACGAGCGACCCACTCACTCCGTCGTCGGAGCTGACCTCGACCACCCCTCCGCCGGTGCGCACCGTCACCCCGTCGGCCTCCAGGGCCGCCGTGACGACCGCGGCGGCGTCGGGGTCCTCGCGCGGGAGCAGGGCTGTGGCGGCCTCGATGACGACGACGTCGGACCCGAGCCGGGCGAAGGCTTGGCTCAGCTCACAGCCGATGCTGCCCCCGCCGAGCACCGCCAGGCGCTCGGGGAGGTCACGCAGCTGCCACACCGTCTCGCTCGTCAGCGCCTGGGCCTCCGACAACCCAGGGATCGGCGGCAGCATCGGCTCGGCTCCGGTGGCGACCAACGCCTGCCGGAACGAGACCACGACCCCGTCGACGACCGCGGTGGTGCGTCCGCAGAGCTCGGCGTGCCCGCGCACGACCCGAACCCCGGCGTGCTCGAGCGCCTCCGCCGAGTCGGTCGGGGTGATGTGCTCTATCGCGCCCTGCACGTGGGCCATGACCCGCCGGAAGTCGACCTCCACGACCGGCACGTCGACCCCGAACCGGCTCGCCGCGCGGGCGTTCGACGCGGCCGAGGCCGCTGCAAGCAGTGACTTCGACGGTACGCATCCGGTGAACAGGCAGTCGCCGCCGGGGTGGTCGCGGTCGACGAGCAGCACGCGCGCCCCGAACCGGGCGGCGGTCTTGGCGCCCACGATGCCGGCCGTGCCGCCGCCGATGACGAGCAGGTCCCACGGAGGCTCCGCCGCGAGCTCGGCGAGGGCCGGCTGGCGGTACGTCGCTGGAGTCTCGGCCACGCTGCTGGTCATGGGGCTCCTGACGGGCGGTTCGGCACCGGCATCCGCCACGATGCGCCGGCGTCTGGCCCGCGCCTAGTGTGGCATGCAGGGGTGGGGCCGACCGGTCACCATCCGGCGCAGGAGGTCAGGTGCCCCAGAAGTACACGACGGTGGCTCCCGTCTACGACCTCTTGTCGGCGGAGTGGCCCGTCTACGGCGCGGGGCGGGCGGCCGGCATCCCGAGGCTGAGGCTCGGCCCGGGTGATCTGGTGGTCGACGTCGGCTGTGGCACCGGCCTGAACTTTCCCCTGCTGCGGCGGGCGGTCACCGACACGGGGCAGGTCGTCGGCATCGACGCCAGCCCGGCCATGCTGGCGACGGCGCGCCGCCGTCTCGGCGTAGCAGGAGCCAATGTCGAGCTGGTGGCTCACGACGCGACCGACCTCGAGGCGCTGCGCCGGAACGGGGGCCCCTTCGAGCGGCGACGGGCCGATGCCGTGCTCTTCACCTACGCCCTCTCGATCATGCGCCCGTGGCAGCAGGCGTGGTCTGGTGCCCTGTCGCTGGCCCGCCCCGGCGCCCGGGTCGTCGTTGTCGACATGGCGCGCCCGACCGGCTGTGGGCGGCTGCTGGAGCCGCTCGCCCTGCTCGCCACCCGGCTCGGTGGCGCCGACATCGACGCTCACCCCTGGCGCGCGCTCGAGCGGCAGTGCGACGAGGTCTCGCACGAGTCCTTGCGCGGTGGCCACGTGCAGGTGTGGGCCGGCACCTGGCCGGGTCGATGAAGGGGTCGGTGAGGTGTCGGTGATGGGGGAGGTGAGCGACGCGGGGGATGCAGCGAACTGCCGTCGCATAGGGTCGATGGCGTGACTGCGATCTCGTACCCGCTCGCGGAGAGCACCCTCGCCAACGGACTTCGGGTCATCGTCTCGGAGGACCACACCGTGCCCAACGTCGCGGTCAACCTCTGGGTCGATGTCGGTTCTCGCCATGAGGGCCCGGGCCGCACCGGCTTCGCCCACCTCTTCGAGCACCTGATGTTCCAGGGCAGCCGCAACGTCGCTTCGGGCGAGCACTTCTCGGCGCTCATGGAGCAGGGGGCTCGCCTCAACGCCACGACCTGGTTCGACCGCACGAACTACTTCGAGACGGTGCCGACCGGGGCGCTCGAGCTCGCCCTGTGGCTCGAGGCCGACCGGCACGGCCACCTGCTCGACGCACTCACCCAGGAGAACCTCGACAACCAGCGAGACGTGGTCAAGGAGGAGAAGCGCCAGCGCTACGACAACATGCCCTACGGTTCGGCGCTCATCGACGTGTACGCCACGGCGTTCCCGGAGAGCCACCCCTACCACCATCCGACCATCGGGTCGATGGACGACCTCGACGCGGCCACGCTGGACGATGTGCACGCCTTCTTCCGCGCGCACTACGGCCCGAACAACACCGTGCTCACCCTCGTCGGCGACCTCACCCCCGAGCAGGGCTTCGCGGCTGCCGAAAAGTACTTCGGCTCGCTGCCACCCATCGAGCTCCAGCGGCGGGAGCGCCTCCCGCAGCTGCCCCCCCTCGACGGCCCCGTGCGCCTCGACCGCACGGGTGACGTGCCGAACGACCGGCTCTACGTCGCCTTCCGGATGCCGGTCGATGCCACGCCCGACTACCTGGCAGCCTCGATCGCCGTCGACGTGGTTGCGGGCCTGGCCAGCTCACGGCTGATGCGGCGCCTCGTGCGCACCGACGAGACCGCCACCTCGGTCGGGGGATGGACGATGGGGCTCATCGACGGCGTCGGCCTCGCGGCGATCACTGCCGACGTCGCCGAGGGCGCAGACCTCGACGACGTCGAGGCCGCGATCTGCGACGAGCTGAGCCGGTTCATCACCGAGGGTCCCGACGAGGCCGAGCTCGAGTCGGTGGTTGCCGACACCGAACGCTCGTGGCTCAGCGCGCTGGCGAGCATCGAGGAACGAGCCGACCACATCAGCCACCACGCACTCCTGACGGGCGACCCGGCCTACGTGAACACCTTCGTCGACCGGCTCGGCGCCATCACGGCCGACGGCGTACGGGAGGCCGCCGCGGTCTGGCTCACCCCCTCCTCACGCGCAGTGGTTCGCTACCTGGCCCGCGACGAGGCGGAGGCGGCGGCATGAGCCAGGTCACGCGCCCCACCGTGGCGCCACCCGCTCCCTGGGACTTTCCCGCCGCCACCACCTACGACCTCGCGAACGGCCTGCACCTGGTCACCTACGACGTGCCGGGCCAGTACGTGGTGTCGGTGCGCGTCGCCGTGCCGGTTCCGCTCGACGCCGAGCCCACCCTGCGCGAGGGGGTCGGCACGATCATGGCGCGGACCCTCGACGAGGGCACCGCCACCCACACGGCGGAGGCGTTCGCCCGACTGCTCGAGCGCAAGGGGGTCGGCTACGGCGCCGGCGTCTCGGATGCCGGTCTGTCCCTCGATCTCGACGTCGTCAAGGGCAACCTCGTGGAGGCGCTCGACCTGCTGCGCCAGATCATCACCGAGCCGGTGTTCCGCGAGGCGGAGGTGGCCCGCCACGTACGCAGCCGGCTGGCCGAGATCGACCAGGAGCGCTCGATCGGTGCCAACCGCTCGATGCTCGAGTTCGTGCGCACCTTCTACGCGCCGACCGACCGGGCCTCCAGGCCGACCGGAGGATCGCCCGAGACCGTCGAGACGATCACCCGCGACGATGTCGATGCGCACTACCGCCGGCACGTCACGGCATCCGGTTCGACGATCGTCGTGGCCGGAGACCTCGGCGGTCTCGACGTGCCCGCGCTCGTCGGTGCCGCGCTGGGAGGCTGGGCGGCCGGCCCCGACCGCGCCCGCTTCATCGAGCGGTCGGGCGTCCAGGCCAGCGACCGCTCCCGCATCGTGCTCGTCGACCGACCGGGGGCCGTGCAGAGCGACCTCCTCGTCGGCGCACCCGGGCCTGACCGGTCGGTCCCTGGCGGCTGGGCGCCCTATCCGGTGCTGGCCTACGTGCTCGGCGGCTCACCCACGGCTCGCCTCGACGCGGTGCTGCGCGAGGAGAAGGGCTACACCTACGGAACCCGGTCGAGCTTTCGACCCAAGCGGAGCGGCGGCAGCTTCCTGACCTTCGGATCGGTGCGGGCCGACGTCACCGCGGAGTCGGTCGGCATCATCGTCGACATTCTCGAGGGCGGTCGGGATGGCTTCTCCGAGAAGGAGGTTCGTGCCGGCGTCGACTACATCGCGAAAACCGCCCCGGGCCGGTTCGCCACGGCCGACGCGATCGCCGACGAGGCGGTGGGCATGGCCATGGACGGTCGCACCACCGCGTTCACGACGGCCAACCTGCACGACCTGGTGATGGTCGGGCCCGAGCGCGTGAGCGCGGCCTACGAGCGTTTCGCCCGGCTGGCCGGCATCGGGGACGGTGAGCGGGGCGCCGGCTGGACGATCGTCGTGGTCGGAGACGCGTCGGAGCACCGCCAGCCGCTCGAGGCCCTCGGGCTCGGCGCGGTCACCGTCGTCACCGACGACTGACACCCCTGACAACCTGACCTCCTTCCTGCGCGAACGACTCGTTCGGGGGCGAACGCGCCGGTAGACCCAGGCGTTCGAC
>JAKDLG010000048.1 GCA_030452985.1 Humibacillus sp. | reverse complement strand
GCCGCCCTGCCCGGCCCCCGCCCCCGCCCCCACCCCGCCCCCCCCCCCCGCCCCGGGGGGGTCCGGGGCTTCTCTGCGTAGGCCATCAGCGAGGTCGGGCGGAGGCCGGCGATCACGGCGGATGCGGGCCGTGGGGGATTCGCCAGGGAGTGACCCTGCGTTCGCCACGCCCTCGAGATGCGGGCCATGGGGATCGCCAGGGAGTGACTCGGCGTTCGCCACGCCCTCGAGACTATGAGGCCGGCCTGTCGCAATCCCGTTGGCTCCGGGGCTAGGTTGGCGATCGTGCAGTCAACGCAGTCCCAGACTCCTCCGACGACGGATGACGTCGCCGGGCCGCCGGGCGGGCCTCCACCTCCGCTGGGGGCAGCACCCCGTCGATCGAGCGGCCGCCGGTGGGAGTGGACGCTCGCGGTTCTGTTGCTGGCCCCGAACCTCGTGCTGCCCATCGTCTTCACCTACCGGCCGCTGAGTCGTTCGTCCACGGACGTCCGGTCGGCGCACCGGAGGGGAGCCGGGTGACGGTCCGGCTCGACAGGCGCACGCCCCTGCGCGTGGGCCGACGTGGTCGACGTCGTGCCCAACCAGCGTGGGGTGCACCTCTTCGACGCGAGCACGGGCGACCGAATCAGTGACTGAGGCGACGACGGCCAGATCACCGAGTCACCCGTCACGTCCGGGCCCCTGGGCCGATGGCCAGGTCGACATCGAAGGCCACCGGGGGGCACGCGGTCTCGTGGTGGAGAACACGCTGCCGAGCATGAGCGCCGCGTTTGACGCCGGTGCCACCGGGATCGAGATCGATGTACGCATGACGGCCGATGGGCAGCTCGTCGTGTGGCACGACCCCATCCTGCTGCCGGAGAAGTGCCGGTCCATGAAGGGTGATCTTGTCGGCGCCCGCATCGACGAGCTGACGTTCGAGCAGCTGCGCACCGTCGACGTCGGGAGCCAGACCCTGCCCGAGTTCGCCACCCAGCGCGCTGCTCCTGGCGCTCGGATCGCCACGCTGTCGGAGGTGTTCGCCGTCGGTGAGAGCCGCTCGTCGACGATCTGGTGGACCATCGAGGTGAAGCTCGACCCGACCGACGAGCGACAGGTGGCCCGCCGCGAGCCACTGGTGGAGGCGACCCTGGCGGCCGTGCACGAGGCCGGGGTGGCTCGTCGCTGCTTCATGCACTCGTTCGACTGGGCGGTGCTCGATCTCTCCCGTGAGCTCGATCCCGGAGTGCTCCGCTCGGCCTTGACACAGCCTGATCACTTCAGGGCCGGCAGCCCGTGGACCGGCAGCATCGACCCGGCCGAGTGCGATGACGACCTCGTCGCGGGGGTGGCCGCCATCGGTGCCAGTGTCGTCTCACCCGACCTCGCCCTCGTCGATGCGGAGCTGGTGCGACGAGCCCACGGCCTTGACATCAGCGTGCTGGCCTGGACGGTCAACGAGCTCGACGACCTGACCCGGATGCTCTCGCTCGGGGTCGACGGCATCGTGACCGACTATCCCGACCGGGCCCGGAGGCTGGTCGCGGCGAGGTGCGGCGGACCGAGCTCCGGGACGACGCCGACCCGATGACGACGGGGTCGGGCGCCTGGCCCACCCCCGTCGTCAACCACGGAGCGAACCCCGGGCTGCTCAGAAACGGGTGCAACACTGGCGGATGGAGCCCCTGACTCTCCATCCATTCGATTGAACGTCGTTCCAGCGAACCCATGGTCCAGTGAAAGGAGGGCGGATGTCAACCGGCCGCCCCTACGACAACTCCTCGCGGGCCGAGGCAGCTCGGCTGACGAGGCGACGGATCATCGAGGCGGCTCGTGAGATGTTGCTGCTGCAGGGCTATCACGCCACGTCGGTGATCGAGCTGGCGGCTGCTGCCGGCGTCAGCGCCCAGACCGTCTACAACGCCGTGGGTGGCAAGGCGCAGGTGGTCAAGGCCGTGTACGACGTGCTGCTCGTGGGTGACGACGACCCCGTCGCGATGCCCGACCGGCCCGAGTTCCGGGCCATGTCACTGGCGCCTGACCGCGAGTCCTTCCTGCAGGCCTACGCGGCTCTCTGCGCCACGATCTACCGGCGTACCGGCGCGTTGCTCGGGGTGCTGCTGGCGCAGGGCGCCGGCGGCGACCAGGGGCTGCGTGACTTCGTCGCGACCATCGACGCTGAGCGCAGAGCGGGCAACACGAACGTGATCGCGGCCCTGGAGGAGGCTCATGGCCTTCATGCACGGATCGACCGGGGGGCTCTCACCGACATTCTCTGGACCATCACGGCCCCGGAGATCTATGACCGCTTCGTCCGCCGATGCGGGTGGACGCACGAACAGTACGCGGCCTGGTTGGGGGAGGCGTTCATCGCAACCTTCGAGCGGGCCGCGCAGTTCGAGCCCGCTCAGCAGGGCAGTGTCCCACCAGCGGCCGGTTCGGCGGCAGGCTGACCCCACGGCCCTGGCGGGTGCGACAATCGCGGCATGCCCCGTGCCATCGCAACCACGACCGACGTCGACCGCGACGCCATGCTCGCCTTCGCGGCACCTCGCCACCAGATGGTGCTCGTCACCGCCCGACGTGACGGGCGCCCGCAGGTCTCACCGGTCACCGGTGGTGTCGACGACCAGGGCCGGATCGTCATCTCTACGTATCCGGAGCGGGCCAAGACGACCAACGCCCGTCGACGGCCCGAGGTCAGCGTGATGGTGCTCTCCGACGACTTCGGAGGTCCTTGGTTACAGGTCGACGGCGACTGCGAGGTGCTCGACCTTCCCGACTCCGTGGAGCCGCTCGTCGACTACTTCCGTGCCATCTCGGGCGAACACCCCGACTGGGACGAGTACCGGCAGGCGATGCGCGACCAGGGCAAGTCGCTGCTGCGCGTCACGCCGACGCGGTGGGGCCCGATCGCCACCGGTGGCTTCCCGGCTCGTCTCGCCGAGAGCTGACCGTGCTACGGGTCGGCGTGACCGGCGGCATCGGGTCGGGAAAGTCGACGGTGTCGCGTCGCCTGGCCGAGCGCGGGGCGTTCGTCATCGACGCCGATCTCGTGGCCCGCGAGGTCGTCGAGCCCGGGGGGCGAGCCCTCGACGGCATCCGGGAACGTTTCGGCGAGAAGGTGATTCGAGCCGACGGTACTCTCGACCGGGCTGGTCTGGCGGCCATCGTCTTCGGTGACCTCGATGCGCTGGCCGCCCTCGACGCCATCACCGGGCCGCCCATCGCCGAACAGGTCGCGCAGCTGCGTCGCACGGTCGCTGCGGGTGCCGTGTCGGTCTACGACATGCCGCTGCTCGTTGAACGAGGGCTGTGGGTGCACGAGCACGTCACGGTGGTGGTGCTGGCCGACCCCGAGGTTCGGGTGCGACGTCTTGTCGACCACCGCGGGCTGGACGAGCGCGACGCGCGCCGACGGATCGCAGCCCAGGCGAGCGACGATCAGCGGCGCACCGTCGCCGACGTCGTGCTCGACAACGGGGCCACGCCGGAGGTGCTGGCCTCGGCGGTCGATGACCTCTGGACCACCCGGCTCGCGCCGTGGAACGACAACCTCCTCGCAGCCCGTCGCTCCCGCCGACCTGAGCGCAACGCGGTGGTCGATCCCCGACCCGACTGGGAGGGACGGGGCGAACGGGTCGTGGCCAAGCTGGCCGCTGCGCTGGCGAGTCACCCCGGCGTTTCGGAGGTGTCGCACATCGGCTCCACGTCGGTGCCGGGGCTCATCGCCAAGGACGTCATCGACACGCAGGTGGGAGTGCGCTCCCTCGACGACGCCGACACGATGGCCTTCCGTGACGCGCTTCGTGATGCCGGCTACCTGCTGACACCCGACAACACCGCCGACCGCCCCAAGCCGGGAACCGACCTCGACGGCTGGGGCAAGCGATTCTACGGCGGCTGCGACCCGGCCGAGGTCGTGCACGTGCATGTGCGCGAACGTGGCTCGGCTGGTTGGCGGTTCGCGCTCCTCTTTCGCGACTGGCTGCGGTCCGCCCCGGCCGAACGTGAGGCGTACGCCACCGAGAAGCGGCGTCTGCTGGCGATCGACGACACGACGGCGGCCTACGCCGAGGCCAAGGAGCCGTGGTTCGACGAGGCCTACCCACGGGCCGACGCGTGGGCCGACGCCACCGGCTGGGCCCCACGCTGACCGCATCCGTCGACGTCTGTCACCCGTCAGCACGGCATACCGACCGCCGATGTGGTGTTGTGGGTGTCATGCGCGGTGAGTACAAGGTCGTCGGTGGCAAGCTGGTAGCGGTCGAGCTGGAGGTGACAGCCGGACGGCTCGCGAACGTGAGCGTGTCGGGCGACTTCTTCCTCGAGCCCGACGAGGCCCTCGACGATGTCAACGCCGCCCTGACCGGGATGCCGGCCGACGCGGGGGTGGACCAGCTCGCGGCAGCGGTCAGCGGCGCCGTCGACGACGGGGTGGCCTTCATCGGCTTCTCACCCGAGGCCATCGGCATCGCGGTGCGCCGAGCCCTCGGCAAGGCGACCGGGTGGAACGACCATGCGTTCGACGTCATCCCGGCCAAGGTGCTCGACCCCGCCATGCACGTCGCCCTCGACGAGGTGATCGCCAGGGAGGTGGCTGCCGGCGACCGCCCGCCGACGCTGCGGTTCTGGGACTGGGACAGCCCGCTGGTGGTGATCGGGTCGTTCCAGTCGCTGAAGAACGAGGTCGACCCCGAGGGAGCGGCCCGTCACCACATCGACGTGGTGCGCCGGATCTCCGGGGGCGGCGCCATGTTCATGGAGCCCGGCAACTGCATCACCTACTCGCTCGTGGTGCCGACCTCCCTCGTCGAGGGCCTGAGCTTCGAGCGGTCGTACTCCTTCCTCGACGAGTGGGTCATCGGAGCCCTGGCCGACGTCGGGGTCAAGGCGCACTTCGTGCCCCTCAACGACATCGCCTCGGAGAAGGGCAAGATCGGGGGTGCGGCGCAGAAGCGGTTCGCCGCCGGCGCTGTGCTCCACCACGTGACCATGAGCTACGACATCGACGCCGACAAGATGCTCGAGGTGCTGCGCATCGGTCGAGAGAAGATGAGCGACAAGGGCACGAAGTCGGCCAACAAGCGGGTCGACCCGATGCGTTCGCAGACCGGCATGACCCGGGAGGCGATCCTCGACAGCTTCGCGGCCTCGTTCGCGCGCCGCTACCGTTCCACGACGTCCGAGTACACGCCCGGGGAGCTCGAGGCGGCCACGGCGCTCGTCAAGACGAAGTTCTCGACCCCGGAGTGGACCCACCGCGTGCCCTGACCCCGGCGGGTTACCAGCCGCACCGGGCGAGCCCCCGATGACGGGCACGACACGCCCACGGGCGCGGCTCGGCACTGCGGCGCCGGGACTGCCCTAGCGTGAGGCCCATGGCGTCCGCACGCAGGCTGGCCACGATTGTGCTGGCTGCCGTCGTGGCGGCGGACGTGGCCATCGCAGCGTGTGCGCAGCCAGGTGATCGGATGCCGTCAGCGCCCACGAGCACGTCGACCGGCGTTCCCGCGGTAGCGCCGTCGACCGGTTCGACCCCCAACCGCTCGGCCCTGCCAGCCACCACACCACCCACCCTGCCTTCGGATGGCGGCCCCACGGCGTCGGTCACGGGTCGGGCTGACCGGATCACCCTCGCCTTCGCCGGCGACGTCCACTTCGAGCGCGGACTGAGCCGGTTGGTCACCTCGCCAGAGCCCCTCACCGCCGCGGTGAGGGACACGCTGGGCCGAGCCGACTTCGCCATGGTGAACCTCGAGACGGCGGTCGGCGAGGGTGGTGCGCCCCTGCCGGGCAAGAAGTACACCTTCCGCGCACCGGTCGCCGCGCTGACGACTCTCGCCGCTGCCGGTGTCGACGCCGTCAGCATGGCGAACAACCACGCCGCCGACTTCGGTGACGCGGTCTTCGCCCAGACACTCGACGCCCGTCGAGCGGCACCGTTGCCGGTCGTGGGTATCGGTCGTGACGAGGCGCACGCCTTCGCGCCGTTGCAGCTCGACGTCCGCGGAGTCAGGGTCGCGGTGCTCGCGTCATCACAGATCCGCGACGTGACGGCGGCGCAGCACGCGGCGGGGCCCACCTCGCCGGGCATCGCGACCAACCTCGAGCCGGGGCGGCTGCTCGCCGCGGTGCGGCGGGCTCGTGCCACCAGCGACCTCGTGGTGGTCATGCTGCACTGGGGAGCGGACTACACACGGTGCGCCGACGGGGCCCAGCGCGAAACGGCACGCCTGCTCGCGGACGCGGGCGCCGACGTCATCGTCGGTGGCCATGCTCACCGGCCACAGGGGTCCGGTTGGCTGGCGCCGGGTGGGAGGGCGTCGCACGGCCGGCCGGGCCCTGCTACCAACCCTGCTACCAACCCAGCTGCCAACACAGCGACCACCTCTGCGCCCAACCCTGCGTTCGTCGCCTACGGGTTGGGCAACTTCGTCTGGTACAACAACCAGGACGCGGCCGCCGAGAGCGGGGTGCTGACGCTCACCGTCGACGCCTCCGCCGCTCGAGACGCCACCCGCCGCACCGGCCCGGTCGTCGTGGACCAGCACTGGACGCCGATGCTGATCGGCGACGACGGCGTGCCGAGGGTGCCGACCTCGGCCGCGACCGGCGCGCGGCTCGCGGGCGCGTGGGACACGGCCACGCAGTGTGCCGGCCTCGAGGACCAGCCGGGCTGAGCGGCATCCACGGCTGCGTTGGCGCCCTCGCCTTCCATGCCCTGCGGCTCTCTCGAAATGGGCGCTGTCGGTGCTCGGACGTACGGTTGACCCATGCGTCCGACAACCGATCTGCAGCGCACTGTGGCACCCTTCGAGGTGATCTCCGAGTACACCCCCAGCGGAGACCAGCCGACCGCGATCACCGAGCTCGCGCAGCGCGTCAAGGCCGGCGAGACCGACACCGTGCTGCTGGGCGCGACCGGCACCGGCAAGTCGGCCACCACGGCGTGGCTCATCGAGCAGGTGCAGCGCCCGACGCTCGTCATGGCGCCGAACAAGACCCTGGCGGCGCAGCTGGCCAACGAGTTCCGTGAGCTGCTGCCCAACAACGCCGTCGAGTACTTCGTCAGCTACTACGACTACTACCAGCCCGAGGCCTACATCCCGCAGACCGACACCTACATCGAGAAGGACAGCTCGGTCAACGACGAGGTCGAGCGGCTGCGCCACTCGGCCACGAACTCGCTGCTCACCCGTCGTGACGTCATCGTGGTGGCCTCCGTGTCGTGC
The DNA here is from genome assembly GCA_030452985.1 of Humibacillus sp. Taxonomy (GTDB): domain Bacteria; phylum Actinomycetota; class Actinomycetes; order Actinomycetales; family Dermatophilaceae; genus DSM-29435. The sequence continues at coordinate 22,875 of JAKDLG010000048.1, read as the reverse complement.
ATCTACGGCCTCGGCACGCCGCAGGAGTACGTCGACCGGATGGCGCGGCTCAAGGTCGGTCAGCAGATCGTGCGGGATGACCTGCTGCGTCGCTTCGTCGAGATGCAGTACACCCGCAACGACCTCGCGTTCACCCGCGGCACCTTCCGGGTGCGAGGAGACACGGTCGAGATCATTCCGGTCTACGAGGAGCTCGCGCTCCGGATCGAGTTCTTCGGTGACGAGATCGAACGCATCTACACGCTGCATCCGGTGACGGGAGAGGTCGTCAACGAGGAGACCGAGATGTACGTCTTCCCGGCCTCGCACTACGTGGCCGGCCCGGAGCGCATGGAGCGAGCGATCCGCGGCATCGAGCTCGAGCTGGAAGACCAGCTCGCTCTCTTCGAGAAGCAGGGCAAGCTGCTCGAGGCCCAGCGGCTGCGCATGCGCACCACCTACGACCTCGAAATGATGCGTCAGGTCGGCTTCTGCAACGGCATCGAGAACTACAGCCGTCACATCGACGGCCGCACCCAGGGCTCGGCGCCGAACTGCCTCATCGACTACTTCCCCGAAGACTTCCTGCTCGTGCTCGACGAGTCGCACCAGACCGTCCCGCAGATCGGTGCGATGTACGAGGGCGACATGTCGCGCAAGCGGATGCTCGTCGATCACGGGTTCCGGCTGCCCAGCGCCATGGACAACCGACCGCTGCGATGGGAGGAGTTCCTCGAGCGCATCGACCAGACCGTCTACCTGTCGGCGACTCCGGGAGCCTACGAGCTGGCCAAGTCGGGCCCGCCGGTCGAGCAGATCATCCGCCCCACCGGGCTGGTCGACCCCGAGATCGTGCTCAAGCCGACAAAGGGCCAGATCGACGATCTCATGCACGAGATCCAGGAGCGCACCCAGCGCAACGAGCGCGTGCTGGTCACGACGCTGACCAAGAAGATGGCCGAAGACCTCACCGACTACCTGCTCGACAAGGGGATCCGGGTTCGCTATCTCCACAGCGACATCGACACCCTGCGTCGGGTCGAGCTGCTGCGTGAGCTGCGGCAGGGCGTCTTCGACGTGCTGGTCGGCATCAACCTGCTGCGCGAGGGTCTCGACCTGCCCGAGGTCTCGCTCGTGTCGATTCTCGACGCCGACAAGGAGGGCTTCCTGCGGTCGGCGCGCAGCCTCATCCAGACGATCGGCCGGGCGGCCCGCAACGTGTCGGGTCAGGTGCACATGTACGCCGACAAGGTCACGCCGTCGATGCAGGAGGCCCTCGACGAGACGAACCGTCGCCGTGAGAAGCAGGTCGCCTACAACCTCGAGAAGGGGGTCGACCCGCAGCCGCTGCGCAAGAAGATCGCCGACATCACCGACCTGCTCGACCGTGAGGACGCCGACACGCAGGAGCTGCTCGGTTCGGGTCGGATGCAGTCGCGTGGCAAGAGTGGTGGTGGTCGCGGGGCGATGGCGGCTGACGTCGGCGTGTCCGGTGGCGGTCGGGGCGGGCGCCCGGTCGACATGGCGGCCGCCGACCTGGCCCAGCTCATTCAGGAGCTGACGACCCAGATGCACCAGGCCGCGACCGAGCTGCACTTCGAGCTCGCGGCCCGGCTCCGTGACGAGATCGGCGACCTGAAGAAGGAGCTGCGTCAGATGACGGCCGCGACGCGCTGAGCGTCGCTCGAGTTGAGGGCCTGCGCCGAGGATGCAAGACTGAGGCGTTCACGGAGGGGAGTATCCCCGCGCGGCGTGCTCGTCATCACGGAACGGATTGCCGAATCCGCTCCCGGGCCGTCGGTCTGCGTCTGCACAGGGCGTTGGCGGGAGAGACCTCCGGTTACTGTCGCGGTGACCGGAAGGTTGTGCTCATGAATGTTCCAGCTTGGGGCTGGTTTCTCACCATCGGTCTGATGACCGTGTTTCTGGTCGTCGACGTGTTCGTCATCGCCCGGCGACCCCACGTGCCCTCGACAGCAGAGGCCACGAAGCACCTGGCCTTCTTCGTGGGCGCTGCCGTGCTGTTCGGGATCTTCGTCTGGGTGGAGTGGGGTGGGCAGTACGCCGGTGAGTTCTACGCGGGTTGGCTGACGGAGTACTCCCTCTCGGTCGACAACCTGTTCGTGTTCCTGCTCATCATGGCCAGCTTCAAGGTGCCCCTGAAGCTGCAGCAGTCAGCGCTGATGACGGGCATCGTCATCGCCATCATCCTGCGCGGCATCTTCATCGGGCTAGGGGCGGTCGTCATCAACGCCTACGCCTGGGTGTTCTACATCTTCGGGGCCTTTTTGATCTACACGGCTTTCAAGCTCGCCACCGGTGACGGCGACGACGACGAGGAGTACCACGAGAACCGGCTTCTGGTGTTCATCGAGAAGCGCTTTCCAGCCACGAAGGAGTTTCACGGCACGAGCCTGACGGTCGTCGAGAACGGCAAGCGGCTGCTCACGCCGATGTTCATCGTCATCCTCGCCCTCGGCACGACCGACCTGCTCTTCGCGCTCGACTCGATCCCGGCGATCTACGGCCTGACCAAAGAGCCCTACCTCGTGTTGACGGCCAACATCTTCGCTCTGATGGGTTTGCGCCAGCTCTACTTCCTCATCGGCGGGCTGCTGAAGAGGCTGGTCTACCTCAGCATTGGGCTGGCGGTGCTGCTCGGATTCATCGGTGTGAAGCTCATCCTGCACGCGCTACACGAGAACAACCTTCCGTTCGTCAACGACGGCCAGCCGATCGAGGGGGTTCCCGACATCCCCATCGTGGTCTCGCTCGGCGCCATCGTGCTGATCCTCGGCGTCACGACGGTGCTCAGCCTCTGGAAGAGCAAGCGTGACGGCACGCTTGGCGACGTCATCGACGGTACGTCTGAGCCGGCCGCAGACGGGGCGCCAGACCCCACCTCTGACCGCCCTGTGGACGAGGTCCTGGACGGGGCGGGTGACGAGGTTCCCACCGACTCTTCCGGAAGCCCATCGGCCAAGCCGGAGTAGCACCGGCCGAAGGTCAGCGCACCCGTCGCCCGGCGAGGGCCCCGACTGCCACCGGCAGCGCCAAGGCGGCGAACACGGCGACGTAGGCCGACGAGCCGCCTGCGCCTGGAGCGCCGCCGGCGGTGAACGCCGGCCCGCCCACCGCGGCGAAGACGACTGCCGAAACGGCGATGGCGGTGGCCCCACCCGCCGAGTCACCGATCTGCAGGGCCGAGCTGACGAAACCCTCCTCGTTGGTGTCCGCACGCGACAGTGCCTGAGCGGTCACCCGCGGGTAGAGCGTGCCGATGCCGAACCCGGCGAGGGGGAAGAGGGCGATGAGCACCCATGCCGGGGCGGCGGTGGCGACGCCCACGGCCATCAGTGTGAGCGTGACGGTCATCAGGGTGAGCGCGAAGGTTGCGGTGCGCCCGATCTCGAACCGCCGGTCCCACCGGCCCTGGATGCTGGAGCCGGCGAACCAGGTCACCCCGGTGACGGTCAGCGACAGCCCAGCGAGCGTGGGGCTGAGGCCGTCGCGGGCGGTCAGCAGGCGCGGCAGGTAGATCTCGGCGCCGCTGAAACCGGCGAAGGCCAGCGCGCGCAACGCCACGTCGGTAGGAAGGCCTCGGGCGAGCCGCAGGGTGCCGCGAGGAGTCAGGGGCAGCGCGCTCAAGCCGACGACGGCCACGGCCACCACGGCCAGCGCGACGCCGCGGGCGTCGAGGTTCTCGGCTGCCGCATTGAGCACGAACACCCCCACGGCGAGCACGACCGCGCAGAGCAGCGCCCGGCCGCGCCACGGCACGGCGACGAGGTCCTGAGCGAGGCTGGGCAGGATGCGCGCCAGCAGCATGCCGGCACCCACGAGCACCACGATCGACAGGCCGAACACCCATCGCCAGCCGAGGGCCTGCGTGATCAGCCCGGCGATGAGCGGACCGACCAGGGAGGGCACCACCCAGGCGGCCGAGAAGCCGGCGAGGATGGCGGTGTGCAGCCGCTGCGGGTAGACGCGGGTGACGACGACGTAGAGCGCGGTGCTCGTCATACCGGCGCCGAGGCCCTGCACCACCCGGGCTGCGATGAGCACGTGCATGGTCGGGGCCAGCCCGGCCCCGACCAGCCCGGCCGCGAAGAGCACCAGGCCGATCACGAGGGGCGGCCGGGGCCCGCGGCGGTCGGCAAGGTGGCCCGACCACACGATGCTGACGATGCCCGCGGCGAGGGTGGCCGTAAAGGCCATGGCGTAGAGCGACTCACCGTCGAGCTCGCGCGCGATGGTCGGCATGACCGTGGTGAGCGCCAGGGCTTCGAAGGCGGTCAACGACACGAGCGCGATCACCCCGATCGTCGTCGCCCTCAGCGCCGGCGAGAGCACGCCCCCGTTGCGGCCCGCCACCGTCGAGGGTCGGGTCGCGGTCATGAGTCCAACGCTAGGACTTCGAGCCGACTGGAGGTCAAGGGACGTACGTCGTGGAGACCTGGCCCGGGCATCAGCACGAGGTTCCGGGCCAGGTTCAGGGCTCGCTTCAGGAGGAGGTTCAGCGCGCGAGCCAGGGCGAGCCTGACCAGCTGAGTCACGGGCCGGGGAGCCGGCCCGCGGCGACCAACGTCGCGATGCGGTCGGGCGTGAGGTCTTCCTCCACCAGCACGCCCCCGGTCTCCGACGCGTGCAGCATCCGCCCGCGCGAGACGACGATGCCGACGTGGTGGATGCGGCGGTCGGGGTGGGCGAAGAAGTAGAGGTCACCCGGCTGCACCTCGTCGAGCACAACGGCGCCCGACGCCTCGGCCTGGGCGAAGGCGTCGCGCGGCACGACGAGGCCGAGGCGCCGCCAGGTGTGATGGACCAGGCCGGAGCAGTCGAGGCCGAGCGGGGTGAGCCCGCCCCAGAGGTAGCGCAGACCGAGATGCTCACGCGCCAGCGGGAGGGCGGGATGCTCTCCGGATACGGAAGCGGACGGCCCGACAGCGCCCGGTTCGGCCAGCGGCCCACCGGCAGTCGGGGCAGCGGCACTCGGGGCAGCGGCATCCGGTGCGAGGGCGGCGCCGGTACTGGCCAGGTGCGCGCTCGGAACCCACCCGAGGTATCCGCCATCGCTGCCCGGCGACGGCTGCCACGGCGCCAGAACCTGCGACCACGTCCCGGTGCCATCGGCGGCGGTGACGTCGATGACCGTGACGGGCTCGCCCCCGACCAGCTGGGTCAGCACCCGGCCGTGCAGCCCGAGCCGGCCCTGCTCCGGGTCGGTCTGCTCATCCATCGCGGCCAGCCAGCCGACGAGATCGGGGTGAGCACCCACCATGAGGGCATCGACGGCGCGGACGCGGTCAGGACCGGTCCACACGGTCGTGGCCGGGACGCTCACGGTCGCGCTCGAGGCCGCGAGGTCGGGGTGGTGGCCCAGAGGAGGGGAAGGGTGCTGTGACACGCCGAACATCCTGTCACGGGGTCGACAGCCTCGAGCCGGTCGCCCGACCGAGTTGTGCGAAGTCCTTCTCCGAGCGCTCTCCCGGCCCCTAGATTGGCAAGATGAGTCACCCCGTCATCCTCACTGTCGATGACGACCCGCACGTGTCGGCTGCGATCGCCCGCGACCTCAGATCGCAGTACGGCGAGGACTACCAGGTCGTGCGTGCCACCTCAGGTGCCGAGGCGCTGGAGGTGGTTCGCCGGCTCTCCCTGCGCGACCAGCCGCTCGCACTGGTCGCCGCTGACCAGCGGATGCCGGGCATGACCGGTACGGCCCTGCTCGGCCAGGTGCGCGAGCAGGCCCCCGACGCCAAGCTCGTGCTGCTCACCGCCTACGCCGACACCGACGCGGCGATCGCAGCGATCAACGAGATCGGCCTCGACCACTACCTGCTCAAGCCGTGGGATCCGCCCGCCGAGCGGCTCTATCCCGTGCTCGACGACCTGCTGGGCGACTGGCAGCGCGACCACCCCGACCACACCTCCGACCTGCGGGTCGTCGGGCACCGCTGGTCGGAACAGAGCCACGCGACCAAGACGTTCCTCGCCAGCAACCACGTGCCGTACCGCTGGTACGACGTCGAACGCGACGAGGAGGGCGCTCGCCTGGTCGAGCTGGCCGGGGCCGAGGCCGCCGACCTTCCGCTCGTGCTCGTGCCTGAAGCCGAAGCACTGCGCGCGCCGACCATCCGCGAGCTGGCGACCGCGCTCGGTCTGCGGACCACGGCAGCCCGTGCGCTCTACGACGTGTGCATCGTCGGCGGCGGACCGGCGGGCCTCGCCGCCGCGGTGTACGCCGCGTCCGAAGGACTCACCACGGTTGTCGTCGAACATTCGGCCCCCGGCGGTCAGGCCGGTACGAGCGCCTCGATCGAGAACTATCTCGGCTTCCCGCGTGGGCTGTCGGGGTCTGACCTCACCCAGCGCGCCATGGCGCAGGTGCGGCGGTTCGGGGCCGAGATGGTGGTGGCTCGAGATGTCGTGTCCCTCGAGACGAGAGGGCCGGTTCAGGCGGTTCGGTTCGAGGACGGCGGAGACCTCGAGGCTCGCTCGGTCATCATCGCCACCGGCGTGTCGTACCGCCGGCTCGAGGCGCCCGGGCTCGACTCGCTTCTGGGGCGCGGCGTCTACTACGGCGCCAACGCCAGCGAGGCCGCCCAGGTGGCCGGTGACGAGGTCTTCGTCGTCGGCGCTGCCAACTCCGCAGGCCAGGCGGCCCTCAACCTGGCTCGTCACGCCAAACGGGTTCACCTCGTGGTCCGCGGGCCGGCGCTCGACGCGACGATGTCGAGCTACCTCGTCGACCGGATCCAGACCCATCCGAGCATCGAGGTGCTCCTGCGCACCGAGGTGGTCGCTGCCGAGGGCGACGGACACCTCGAGAGACTCACCCTGGCCGATCGGCAGTCGAGGGCGACCTCGCAGGCCGAGGCCGGCTGGCTCTTCGTGTTCATCGGCGCCTCGCCCCGCACCGACTGGCTCGACGGGGCGGTGGTGCGTGATCCGAAGGGCTTCATCGTCACCGGTCACGACCTGGTGGCCGGCCCTGACGCACCACCGCCCCGCTCGACCGAGTCGATTCGCCCGACGCGGTCGATCTGGTCGCTGTCGCGCCCACCCTTCGCCCTCGAGACGAGCACACCGGGGGTGTTCGCGGCCGGAGACGTGCGCCTCGACTCGATGAAGCGGGTCGCCTCAGCCGTAGGGGAGGGCGCCATGAGCGTCTATTTCGTGCACCGTTACCTGGCCACGATGTGATGGACGTCGACGACCTGCGTGGCCTGCCGGTCTTCGAGGGACTGACGACCGACCAGCTGACGCAGCTGCTCACCGGCAGCGTCGAGGTCGCGATCGAGCCGGGTCAGGTCGTGTTCCACGAGGGCGACCATGCCGACGCGTGGTGGGTGCTGGTCGACGGGGCCCTCGGGCTCGAACGCCGGATCGGCCGCGAGGACGTCAAGGTCGGCCGGATGGACGTTCCAGGCTGGTGGGCCGGTGGGTTCCGCGCCTGGGACGAGCACGGGGTCTACCTGGCGACGGCGCGTGGCGCCCAGCCCGGGCGGCTGCTGTGCGTGCCCGCTGCGTTGTTGCGCGAGGTGGCCAACGCCTGGTTCCCGATGGCCGGTCACCTCATCGCCGGGCTATACGGCACGGCACGGTCGATCGAGTCGACGGCCCGGCAGCGTAGCGCTCTCGTCACCCTCGGCACGCTGGCCGCGGGGCTGGCCCACGAGATCAACAACCCGGCGGCTGCGGCCGCCCGCTCCGCCGACGAGCTCGAGTCGGTCTGCAACGACCTGCTGCGCTCCCTCGGGTGGATGGCCCGCGGCGAGATGAGCCCCCAGCAGTTCAAGGCCCTCGACCTGCTGCGACAGCACGTAGTGCCACCCTCGACCCTGCAGGACCCGCTTGTGGTCTCTGACCGAGAGGAGGCTCTGGCGTCGTGGTTGGCGCGGCACGGGGTCGAACGGGGCTGGACGCTGGCGGCCGATCTCGCCGGGGCGGGGGTCGAGGCCGCCTGGTGTGACGAGGTGGCGATGGCGCTCCCCGACGACCTGTTGGCGCCGGGCCTGCGCTGGGTGGCCAGCACCGTGACGGCCGCCACCCTCATCGGAGAGGTGAAGGATGCGACCCGACGCGTCTCGGAGCTCGTCGTGGCGATCAAGTCGTACTCGCAGCTGGATCGCGCGTCGATGCAGACGGTCGACGTGAGCGAGGGCATCGAGAACACGCTCGTCATTCTCGGGCCCAAGCTGCGCCCCGGTGTGAAGGTCGAGCGCCATTACGCGCCGTCGCGCCCTCGCGTGGAGGCGTACCCGGGCGAGCTCAACCAGGTCTGGACGAACCTCATCGACAATGCGGTCGACGCCATGGGCGGCGTCGGGACCCTCCGGATCTCTCTGCGTCCGGGCGATGCCGACAGGCCCGAGAGCACCGAGACCGCTCAGCCCGACAGCGGCGTCATCGTCGAGATCTCCGACACCGGGACGGGGATGCCGCCCGAGGTCATCGCCCGGGCGTTCGAGGCCTTCTACACGACCAAGGACGTCGGACGCGGCACCGGTCTCGGCCTCGACATCGCCCAGCGCATCGTCGTCGAGCGACACTCGGGAACGATCTCGGTCGCGTCACAGCCCGGCGCGACGACGTTCACCGTGCGCCTTCCTGCGCGCCACCAAGGCTCAGAGGCCGACGATTCGAGGGCCGGATGACCCGCGTGTCGCGGATGGACTTCCCTCCGGCGCTCTGCCGTCGTAGGTTCGTGCCATGAAGCAGCCGGGCATGAACGAGCAGGGCACCGACGAGCAGATCGGCATCGACAGCATCCTGCCGCCGCGACTGCACCGTAGCGACGAGGACGGTGTGCTCTCCGACTACCAGGGCTACCTGCACGCGCCGGTGACGTGGACGCACGAGCGCGATCTTGAGAAGCTGTGGAACCGCAAGCACTCCTCGCGCCTCGGGGTGGGTCTGTGCGTGGCGGGCAGCCCCCGCCGACACTTCATGATCAGCAACGTCCGGCACAGCATCGACTGGGCCAGGTCCGAGCTCGAGGTGCTGATAGCCGAGCTCGAGCAGACGACCGATGCTGTCGTCGGCGCGGCCACCGTCGGCCCGATCGAGACCGCCACCGACGACGAGGCGGCCGGCCCCGCACAGAACTGACCGGTCGGGCCGGTTCGGCCCCGGCCGCTGCGGCCGATGGAGCCGGCCGGGGTCAGAAGCAGACCTGGCCGGGATGCTGCTCCGTCGACCGGTCACCAGCCTCGGCTACGCCACTCGTCCAGGTGTGGCCGCTCGGCGCCGAGAGTGGAGTCGCCACCGTGACCCGGGTAGAACCAGGTGTCGTCGTCGTAGACTCCGAAGACGCGCTGGGTCACGTCGTCGATGAGGGCGTCGAAGTGCTGACCCGCGTTCTTGGTGTTGCCGACGCCACCGGGGAAGAGCGAGTCTCCGGTGAAGAGATGGGTGTGACCATCCTGGTCGTCGTAGGCCAGGGCGATGCCGCCGGGGGTGTGCCCGCGAAGGTGCACCACGCGCAGTGTGATCGCCCCGAACGTGACCACGTCCCCCTGTCCGACCCGGACGTCGACCGGGGCCGGTAGGGCCTCGGCGTCGTCGGCACCCGCCACGGTGGTGGCGCCGGTGTCAGCGACCACCTTCTCGAGAGCCCGCACGTGGTCCCAGTGCTGGTGAGTGGTCACAATGGTGCCCAGGCCACTGCCACCTGCCGCTACGAGCTCGAGGATGCGGTCGGGTTCGTCGGCGGCGTCGATGAGCAGCTGTTCACCGGAGGCCACACAGGTGAGCAGGTAGACGTTGTTGTGCATGGCCGACACCGCCATCTTGCGGATCGTGAGCGCGGGCAGCTCACGCACGTCGACGCGGCCACCCGGCTCGACGTCGCCGGTGTACCCGGCGCCCTGCGCGGGGGCCGTGCCGGCTGTGTTCCGGGCGTTGGCGGGCTCGGGTGTCTCCGGTGTCTCCGGTGTCTCCGGTGTCATGGTCATCCTCCGTTGGGCAGGTCGGGGAGTGGGGCGTTCGACGTCAGCCCACGGTCGATACCGCGGGTGAGCCACAGCAGCATCGCAGCCCGGGTGCCGGCCACGCGCACGGATGCCGGGCGTTCCGGCCGGACAGGAGCGATGACGTAGGTCGATCCCTCCTCGGTCTCGAGCTCGAGGGGGTCGGGGTCAGACGATGCCCGCTGCGCGACGAGTCGGGTGACGGCGTCGTCGAGGAAGAGCTGGGCGAGCGGGGGTGCGAGCTGTTCGAACCCGTAGCCGGTGTCGAGGTCGACGTGGTGGAACACCAGCTCACGGAGCCGGAGGAAACGGAGGCTGCCGATCGTGATCAGCCGTCCCCCCGGGGTGCGCGGCACCGTCATCGACGCGTGCTGCGGCCCCAGTGACGCGAGCGCGCCGGCGAGCTGCTCTGCGGTGACCCGTACGTCGTCGGCGAGCACGCTGGCGCTGCGACGGGCCCCCGCCGCCACCTCGGCGTCGCGGACCTCGTCGGACTCGTACATGGTCTGGCCGGTGCCGAACGCGGCTGCGGCGCAGACCCGTTCAAGCGCTTCGGCGTTCCTGGCGAGGTGGGAGAGCACGTGTCCCCGTGACCAGCCCGCGCAGAGGGAGGGGGCGAGCACAGCGTCGTTGTGGAGCGAGCCGGCCGTCGCGACGACGCGCTCCGTCTCGGCCTCGATGTGCTCGAGCGTGATGACAGCAGTATCAGGCTGACGCACGACGATCCTCCTCCGGCCTCCGTGCCTGGTCGTGGGCGCCCTGCTCGGTGGTTTCTTCGAGAGCCAGGGCGGCGCCGACGAGGGTGAGGTGCGAGAACGCCTGCGGAAAGTTGCCGACCATGCGGTGCCCGACCGGGTCGTACTCCTCGGACAGCAGGCCCACGTCGTTGCACAGCCCGACGAGCCGGTCCATCAGCGCGGTCGCGTCGGCGGTTCGGCCCGCTTTCGCGTAGGCGGTGACGAGCCAGAACGAGCAGGCGAGGAACGGGTGCTCCTCACCCGAGAGCCCGTCGACACCGCTGCCCGTTCGGTAGCGCATCACGAGGCCGTCGTTCATCAGGTCCTGCTCGACGGCGCGGATCGTTCCGAGCACCCGAGGGTCGTCGCCGGGCAGGAAGCCGACCGCCGGGATGTTGAGCAGCGAGGCGTCGACCTCCGTCGTCTCGTAGTGCTGCACGAACGACTGGCGCTTCTCGTTCCAGCCGTGCTCGAGCACCTCTTGCCGCACCTGCTCACGCAGCTCGCGCCAGCGCTCGACGGGGCCCTCGAGGCCGTGCTCCTCGACGCCACGAACGGCCCGGTCGAACGCCGCCCAGACCATCACGCGCGAGTGGGTGAAGTGGCGCAAGGGCCCACGGATCTCCCACAACCCGTTGTCGGGCTCCTGCCAGTGCTCGGCGAGGTGGTCGACGAGGGCCCGCTGCAGGTTCCAGGTGTCCGCAGACTCGACGACGCCGCGGCTGCGGGCCTCGTGGAGGGCGATCATCACCTCTCCGAGCACGTCGGTCTGACGCTGCCCGGCCGCTCCGTTGCCGGAGCGCACGGGCCGTGACCCGGCGTAGCCGGGCAGATGGTCGAGCTCGCGCTCGGGCAGGTCACGACCGCCGTCGATGCGGTACATGATCTGCATGTCCTCCGGGTCACCGGCCACGGCCCGAAGCAGCCAGTTGCGCCACAGGCGGGTCTCCTCGAGGTAGCCGCAGCCGAGCAGGCTCTCGAGCGCGAGCGAGGCGTCGCGCAACCAACAGAAGCGGTAGTCCCAGTTGCGCTCTCCGCCGAAGTCCTCGGGCAGCGAGGAGGTCGGAGCGGCCACGATGCCACCGGTGCGGCCATGGCTCAGCACCCGGAGCACGAGCAGCGATCGCGTCACGTGCGCGGCGTACGGCCCGGCGTAGCAGTTGCGCGCCGCCCACTCCCGGCTGTTCCCCACCGTCACAGCGAGCTGGGCGTCCATCTCGAACGCGCGGGGGACCGGCAGATGGCTGCGGAACCAGGTCGTCGAGAAGGTGAGGCATTCGCCTTCGACGACGTCGAACTCGTCGACATGGTGGCCGTCGTCGGAGTGGGGCAGGCGCGGACCGCGGAGCACGAGCATGTCGGGGCCGGCTACTGCACGGATCACCTGCTCCTCGTCGGAGCCCGAGCCACCCGTCTCGGTGGAACCGGTCGCCTCGCCGGTCTCGCCGGCTTCGCTCGACAGGTTCGCGGGCCGCGATCGCGTCACCCAGGGGCGGGTCTTGCCGTAGCCGAACCGCACCACCCACTCGTGCCGGATCCGGACCGTGCCGGTGACGCCCTCGATGCGGCGCACGATGTCGGCCCGGCCGTCACCCAGGGGCATCAGGTCGGTCACCCGGATCGTGCCGGTCGCGGTCTCGTGGGTGGTCTCGAGCACGAACGAGTCGTCGACGTACCGTCTCGTGGTCGTGGCGTCGCCGACGGGGCCGATCAGCCACCGCCCGTTGTCGCGGGTGCCGAGAAGGGCGGCGAAGCAGGCGTGCGAGTCGAACCGTGGCAGGCACAGCCAGTCGACCGAGCCGCCGCGGCTGACCAGCGCAGCGGTGGACAGGTCGCCCAGCACGGCGTAGTCCTCGATCGGGGTGGGCTCATTCGTGCTCATGACGTGTGAGTATGCCGTTCACGCCCGTGAGCGCGCGGGAAGCCCGCCGACCGCCGGTCTGCCGGACGCGGGGGCGAAGGGAATCACCCACCCTGCTGGAGTCGACGACGGCCACGGTCCAGCGGCTGTCGGTGGTCGCACTTATCATTGACCAAGTGACTGCTACGCCCCCTGGCCTTTCCCACTCTCTCGTCGTCCGCGGTGCCCGTGAGCACAACCTCAAGGACGTCTCGGTCGACCTGCCGAGAGACAGCCTCATCGTCTTCACCGGCCTGTCGGGGTCGGGAAAGTCCTCGCTGGCCTTCGACACGATCTTCGCCGAGGGGCAGCGTCGCTACGTCGAGTCACTGTCGGCGTACGCCCGGCAGTTCCTCGGCCAGATGGACAAGCCTGACGTCGACTTCATCGAGGGTCTCTCACCCGCGGTCTCCATCGACCAGAAGTCGACGAACCGCAACCCGCGCTCGACCGTCGGCACCATCACCGAGGTCTACGACTACCTGCGACTGCTCTTCGCACGGGCTGGCCGGCCGCACTGCCCGACCTGTGGCGAGCCCGTCACCCGTCAGTCCCCGCAGCAGATCGTCGACCAGCTGCTCACGCTCGACGACAAGACCCGGTTCCAGGTGCTGGCCCCCGTCGTGCAGGGGCGTAAGGGCGAGTTCGTCGACCTCTTCGCCGAGCTGCAGACCAAGGGCTTCTCGAGGGCCCGCGTCGATGGCGAGGTCATCTCGCTCACCGAGCCCCCGAAGCTGGAGAAGCAGAAGAAGCACACCATCGAGGTGGTCGTCGACCGGCTCGTGGCCAAGGGCGACGACGCCGGCTCCAAGCGTCGGCTCACCGACTCCGTCGAGACCGCCCTCCGCCTGGCCTCGGGCGTGCTCGTGGTCGACTTCGTCGACCGGGGCCCGAAGGACCCCGAGCGCGAACGGCGCTACTCCGAGAAGATGGCCTGCCCGAACAACCATCCGTTGGGCATGGACGAGGTGCAGCCGCGATCGTTCTCGTTCAACTCCCCGTTCGGGGCCTGCCCGAGCTGTACCGGCATCGGCACCGAGCTGGAGGTCGACCCTGAGCTCGTGGTGCCCGACGACGACCTGTCGCTCGCCGACGGTGCCATCGCCCCGTGGGCCCAGGGGTCGGGCTCGTCGGAGTACTTCCAGCGGGTCATGCAGGCGCTCGCCGACGACCTGAAGTTCTCGATGGACACGCCCTGGCGCGCGCTGCCGGCCCGGGCCAGGGAGGCCTTGCTGCACGGCCAGAACTACAAGGTCCACGTCAAGTACAAGAACCGCTACGGACGCGACCGGTCGTACACGACCGGCTTCGAGGGTGTGGTCCCGTTCATCAAGCGGCGCCACTCCGAGACCGAGTCGGAGTGGAGCCGCGAGCGGCACGAGGGCTTCATGCGCGAGGTTCCCTGCCCGGTGTGTCGCGGGGCCCGGCTCAAGCCCGAGTCGCTGGCGGTGCTCGTCGGCGGCATGAACATCTCCGAGGTCTGTGCCCTCGCGATCGGTGATGCGGCCGGCTTCCTCGGCCGCGTCGACTTCACCGCCCGCGAGCAGCAGATCGCCGAGCGGGTGATCAAGGAGATCGACGCCCGGCTCGGCTTCCTGCTCGACGTCGGTCTCGACTACCTCTCGCTCGACCGCCCGGCCGGCACCCTCTCGGGCGGTGAGGCCCAACGCATCCGGCTCGCCACGCAGATCGGGTCGGGCCTCGTCGGGGTGCTCTACGTGCTCGACGAGCCGTCGATCGGGTTGCACCAGCGCGACAACCACCGCCTCATCGAGACACTGACCCGGTTGCGCGACCTCGGCAACACCCTGATCGTCGTCGAGCACGACGAGGACACCATCGCGACCGCCGACTGGGTGGTCGACATCGGCCCCGGCGCTGGTGAGCACGGCGGGCAGGTGGTTCACAGCGGCTCCGTGAAGGGCCTGCTCGAGCACCCTGACTCGCTCACCGGGATGTACCTCTCGGGCCGGCGCGAGATCCCGACGCCTGCCGTACGTCGGGGGCACGACGGGCGAAAGGTCACGGTGAGCGGCGCGCGCGAGAACAACCTGCGCGACGTGTCGGTGAGCTTCCCGCTCGGCAACCTCGTCGCCATCACCGGGGTGTCGGGCTCCGGCAAGTCGACGCTGGTCAACGACATCCTCTACAACGTGCTCGCCAACAAGCTCAACGGCGCCCGCCACGTGCCCGGACGGCACAAAACCGTCACCGGCCTAGACCAGCTCGACAAGGTGGTACACGTCGACCAGAGCCCCATCGGGCGCACCCCGAGGTCGAACCCGGCCACCTACACGGGCGTCTTCGACAACATGCGCAAGCTGTTCGCCGAGACGACCGAGGCAAAGGTGCGCGGGTACCAGCCGGGGCGGTTCTCGTTCAACGTCAAGGGCGGCCGCTGTGATGCGTGTTCCGGCGACGGCACGATCAAGATCGAGATGAACTTCCTGCCCGACGTCTACGTTCCCTGCGAGGTGTGCCACGGCGCCCGCTACAACCGCGAGACGCTCGAGGTGCACTTCAAGGGCAAGACGATCTCCGACGTGCTGAGCATGCCCATCGAGGAGGCTGCCGACTTCTTCCAAGCGGTGCCGGCCATCGCCAGGCACCTGCGCACCCTCAACGACGTCGGGCTCGGCTACGTGCGACTGGGGCAGCCGGCCCCGACCCTCTCCGGAGGTGAGGCCCAGCGGGTCAAGCTCGCGAGCGAGCTGCAGAAGCGCTCGACCGGCCGCACCGTCTATGTGCTCGACGAGCCCACCACCGGGCTGCACTTCGAAGACATCCGCAAGCTGCTCGACGTGCTGCAGGGCCTGGTCGACAAGGGCAACACGGTCATCGTCATCGAGCACAACCTCGACGTCATCAAGAACGCCGACTGGGTCATCGACCTCGGGCCGGAGGGTGGGTCCGGGGGCGGTCTCGTCATTGCCGAGGGAACCCCCGAGCAGGTCGCCGTGGTCGAGGAGAGCCATACCGGCCGCTTCCTGCGCCCGGTGCTCGAGCGCACGGCGCGCACGGTCGGGGGTGCACTTCCACGCAAGGCACAGCCTGCGGACGGGGGGCGCACAGGCGCTACCCGCACGATGAAGAGCACGACGACCCCCACCGGCACGCGCGCCGTCGCCAGCACGAAGAGCACCAAGGGCAC
The DNA here is from genome assembly GCA_030452985.1 of Humibacillus sp. Classification (GTDB taxonomy): domain Bacteria; phylum Actinomycetota; class Actinomycetes; order Actinomycetales; family Dermatophilaceae; genus DSM-29435. Next base: position 7,134 of record JAKDLG010000048.1, on the reverse strand, counting down.
GAAGACCATCAGCAAGAGCACCAGCAAAAGCCCCGCGACCAAGAACACCACCGGCACGCGCGCTCGAGGAGGTGCGGCAGCCTCCGCGAGTGCCACCGCGAAGACCTCGAAGCCCACGTCGACGGTCCGTACGACGACCAAGGCAACCACCTCCCGGAAAGGGAAGGCATGACCCGGTTCCAGCACCCCAGCCCCTCCACACCGAGCCCCCGGCCGGAGGGTGGCACCCGCGCTACGCCAGAGGATGCCGCCGACCTGCGGATCAGCGGCATCCGGCCGCTGACCGACCGACGCGGCGTGCTGAAGGCTGTCGGCCTCGGGGTCGGCGTCGCCACCGGGGCCGGGGTGCTCGCCGCCTGCAGCAGCCCGTCCGTCCAGCCCGACCCATCGGCGAACGACCCCGCTGGCTCAGGGGACGGCACCCCCGCCTCGGGCGCGGCAGCGAGCGGGGGCACACCGACGTCCGAGATCCCCGTGGGTGGGGGAACCATCTTCACGGCCACCATGACGGTGGTCACCCAGCCCCAGACCGGAACCCTCAAGGCCTTCGACACGACCTGCCCCCACCAGGGCTGCGCCGTCGCCCAGGTCGCGAGCGGCACGATCGACTGCCCCTGCCACGGCAGCCAGTTCGACATCACGACCGGTCAACCGGTCACGGGTCCCGCCGTCACCGGCCTGACCCCCAAGACCATCACGGTCACCGGAGACACCTTCACGGTCGCCTGACCCGCGGGGCTGAGCCGGCTCGACCAGATCGACCGCCTCCCGGTTGGTCAGGCCAGGTCGACCCACGGGTGCCGCCACCGTCGCTGGGCCGACATAGGCTGGGAAGCGTGGCTCACCCGACGTCGTACCGCCCCAGACCCGGTGAGATCCCCACCGATCCCGGCGTCTACCGCTTTCGCGACGGCTACGGCCGTGTCATCTACGTAGGCAAGGCGAAATCACTGCGCCCCCGGGTCTCGTCCTACTTCCAGGACATCACCGCGCTGCATCCGCGCACGGCCACCATGGTCACCACCGCGGCCTCCGTCGAGTGGACGGTCGTGCGCACCGAGGTGGAGGCGCTGCAGCTCGAGTACTCGTGGATCAAGGAGTTCGACCCGCGGTTCAACGTCAAGTACCGCGACGACAAGTCCTACCCCTACCTGGCCGTCACCATGGGCGAGGAGTTCCCCCGCGCCCAGGTGATGCGAGGCGCCAAACGCAAGGGCACCCGCTACTTCGGCCCGTACGGGCACGCCTGGGCGATCCGCGAGACGCTCGACCTGCTGCTGCGCGTCTTCCCCGTGCGCACCTGCTCCTCCGGGGTCTTTCGACGGGCTGCCGCCAGCGGCCGACCCTGCCTGCTGGGCTACATCGACAAATGCTCGGCGCCGTGCGTCGGACGGGTGACCGCCGAGGAGCACCGGGCGATCGCCGACGACTTCTGCGACTTCATGGCCGGCAGCACGACCCGCTTCGTCGGCCGTATCGAGACCCGTATGCGCGAGGCCGCGGCCGAGCTCGACTTCGAGCAGGCGGCCCGACTCCGCGACGACATCGGGGCCCTGCGCAAGGCGCTTGAGAAGCAGTCGGTCGTGCTCGGTGACGCCACCGACGCCGACGTCTTCGCCCTCGCCGACGACGACCTAGAGGCGGCCGTGCAGGTGTTCCACGTGCGCGGCGGCCGCATCCGCGGTCAGCGGGGCTGGGTGGTGGAGAAGGAGAGCGAGGACATCCCCTCCCTGGTCGAGCACCTGCTTCAGCAGGTCTACGGCGACGCCGACCGCGAGGCAGTACCGCGCGAGGTGCTCGTTCCGTGCCTGCCCACCGACCCCGACGCGATCACCGAGTGGCTCACCTCGATGCGCGGTTCGGCCGTCGTCGTCCGGGTGCCGCAACGCGGTGACAAGGCCACCCTGATGGACACCGTGCGACGCAACGCCGAGCAGTCGCTGGCCCGGCACAAGGTCGCCCGGGCCGGTGACCTGACGTTGCGCAGCAAGGCACTGCAGGAACTCCAGACCTACCTCGACCTCGACGAGGCCCCGCTGCGTATCGAGTGCTACGACGTGAGCCACGTGCAGGGCACGAACGTGGTGGCCAGCATGGTCGTGTTCGAGGACGGGCTGGCCCGTAAGAGCGAGTACCGACGGTTCATCGTACGGGGCGCGACGCGACCCGACGAGAGCGACGTCACCGGCCACGAGGTGCCCGTGACCATCGACGACACGGCCGCGATGCACGAGGTGCTGACCCGTCGGTTCCGCCGGTACCTCGACGACGCCGAGATTGCGGGCGACCTCGACCTCGCCACCGGCGTCGTGGGGGAGGGGGTCGATCTGCGCGCGGGCGAGGTCACGCCGCCGGCGGAAGGCGCGGAGAGCGACGACGGGCCTGGTGACGGCGACGGCGAGGGATTGCCCGGGGGGCCGATCGACCCCGAGACCGGGCGCCCCCGCCGGTTCGCCTACCCACCGAGCCTCGTCGTCGTCGACGGCGGCCTGCCTCAGGTCAACGCCGCCCAGGCGGTGCTCGACGAGCTCGGCATCGAAGAGGTCGCCCTCGTCGGCCTGGCCAAACGTCTCGAGGAGGTGTGGCTGCCACGCACCGAGCATCCGGTCATCCTGCCGCGCACCAGCGAGGGCCTCTACCTGCTGCAACGGGTCCGCGACGAGGCGCACCGCTTCGCCATCACCTTCCACCGCCAGCGGCGCTCGAAGGCGATGACGACCTCGCAGCTCGACGGCATCCCCGGCCTGGGAGCGACCCGTCAGAAGGCTCTGCTGCGTGCGTTCGGGTCGGTCAAGCGGCTGCGGGCGGCGTCGGCCGACGACATCATGGCCGTCAACGGCATCGGCCCGTCGCTTGCATCGGCGATCCTGACCCACTTGGCTGAGGGTGCCCCACCCGAACCAGCCGTGAACCTCACGACGGGAGAAGTGCTGGAATGACCAGCGACCCCTTTACCACCAACCGCGCTACCACCAAGACCACCAAGACCTCTGAGACCCCGACCCAGCACGACGGCCTGACCCTCACCGACGCACCCATGGTGATCGTGAGCGGGATGAGTGGCGCCGGTCGCACCAGCACCGCCAACGTGCTGGAGGACCTCGGCTGGCTGGTGGTCGACAACCTGCCTCCGCAGCTGCTCTCCAACCTCGCCGACCTGCGCGACGCGGCCCTCGTCGACAACCCCGAGGCCGCCCACCAGCACGTGGCGGTGGTCGTCGACGTGCGGTCGCGAGGGTGGTTCGAGCAGCTCGACGGCGCCATCGAGGCGGCCCGTCACCGTGGCCAACGACCGAGCCTGGTCTTCCTCGACGCCACCGACGCGGCCCTCGTGCGGCGCTTCGAGAGCGTTCGGCGCCCCCACCCCTTGCAGGGTCGCGGACGACTGCTCGACGGCATCCAGCTCGAACGCGAACGGCTCGTCGAGCTTCGCTCGAGCGCCGACGTCGTCATCGACACCTCGGGCCTCAACGTGCACCAGCTGAGCGCGAAGCTCTCGTCGCTCTTCGCCGGCGACCAGCGCGCCGCCCTACGCATCGCGGTGATGTCGTTCGGGTTCAAGTACGGGCTGCCGCTCGATGCCGACGTCGTGTTCGACATGCGCTTTCTGCCCAACCCCTTCTGGGTGCCCGAGCTGCGGGCCCTCACCGGCCGCGACGAGCCGGTGGCCGAGTTCGTGATGCGTCAGGAGGGGGCCGCCGAGTTCCTCGACCGGGCCACCGACCTGCTATCGACGATGGTGGCCGGCTACGTGCGCGAGGAGCGCCGCTACGTCACGGTCGCGGTCGGGTGCACGGGGGGCAAGCACCGGTCTGTGGCGACTGCCGACGCGCTGAGCGCCCGCCTGGGTCGAATCGACCGGATCGACACCTTCGTCGTGCACCGAGACCTCGGCCGCGAGTAGCCGTGCCGCCACGGGTCACACCAGCACCCATGCAGCGTCGTATCGTCGCGCTGGGCGGAGGGCACGGGCTGGCGGCCGCCCTGACCGCCCTGCGTCTGCTCACCGACGACGTCACAGCCGTCGTGACCGTGGCCGACGACGGTGGGTCGAGCGGCCGTCTCCGGGCCGACTTCGCCGTGCTGCCTCCGGGTGACCTGCGCATGGCCCTGTCCGCCCTCTGCGACGACAGCGACTGGGGTCACACCTGGCGAGACGTGCTGCAGCACCGGTTCTCCGGTACCGGCGAGCTGCAGGGCCACGCCCTCGGCAACCTCATGATCGTCTCGATCTGGGAGCTGCTCGGCGACACCGTCGCGGGGCTCGACCTCGTCGGCCGGCTCCTGGGGGCTCGGGGGAGGGTGCTGCCGATGGCCGCGGAGCCGCTCGAGATCATCGCCGAGATCGTCGGCCACGAGCCCGAGCGGCCCCACGAGCGGAGCCTGGTGCGGGGGCAGCATCGGGTGGCGTCCTCACCGGGGCGGGTGTTGTCGATCGGCATCGTCCCGACCTGTCCGCTCCCGTGCACCGAGGCCGTCGAGGCGGTCGAGCAGGCCGACTGGGTCATGCTCGGCCCCGGGTCGTGGTTCACCTCCGTGATGCCCCACCTGCTCGTGCCCGCTCTGGCCGACGCTCTCGTGGCCACCCCGGCCCGGCGACTGCTCAACCTCAACCTCGAGGTGCACAAGGGCGAGACCCGCGACTTCCGCGCCGAGGACCATCTCGTGTCGTTCGCCGAGCACGCACCCGATCTACGCCTCGACGTCGTGCTGGCCGACCCCTCGGTCGTGCCCGACGAGCGAGCGTTGCGGCTGGTGGCCCGTGACCTCGGCGCCGAGCTCGTGGTGGCCCCCGTGGCGGCGCGTGACGAGCCCGGGGTGCACGACGCACTGAGGTTGGCCGCGGCGCTGCGTGACGTCATCTCCTGACCGGTGTCGTGCCCTGGCGCAGGGCCCACCGCCCTTGCCGAGGGGTAGGGGATCTCGGGTCCGAGATGCTCGCGCGGGGTGGCAGGATGTCGGCATGGCGATGACGGCAAAGGTCAAGGACGAGCTCTCTCGACTCGACGTGACGAAACCCTGCTGTCGCAAGGCGGAGGTTTCGACGATGCTCCGCTTCGCGGGCGGCCTGCACATCATCGGGGGTCAGATCGTGGTCGAGGCCGAGCTCGACACCGCGAACGCGGCACGGCGGCTGCGTCGTAACATCGCCGAGGTCTACGGGCACAAGAGCGAGGTGCTCGTGCTCGCTGCTGGTGGCCTGCGGCGCGGGTCGCGCTACGTCGTCCGGGTCGTCGACGACGGGGCCACGCTCGCGCGCCAGACCGGGCTGATCGACACGCGCGGGCGGCCCGTGAGGGGCCTTCCCCCGAAGGTGGTCAGCGCCGCGTCGTGCGACTCCGAGGCAGCTTGGCGAGGAGCCTTCCTCGCCCACGGTTCGCTCACCGAACCTGGTCGGTCGTCGGCGCTCGAGGTGACCTGCCCGGGACCGGAGGCGGCCCTGGCCCTGGTCGGCGCAGCCCGTCGGCTCGGCATCGCCGCCAAGGCCCGTGAGGTGCGCGGCGTCGACCGGGTCGTCATCCGCGACGGCGATGACATCGGGGCGATGCTCACCCGCCTGGGGGCCCACGACGCCGTCATGGCGTGGGAGGAGCGCCGCATGCGGCGGGAGGTGCGGGCCACCGCCAACCGGCTGGCGAACTTCGACGACGCCAACCTGCGCCGCTCGGCCCGCGCTGCCGTTGCGGCCGGCTCCCGCGTCGAGCGGGCCATGGAGATCCTCGGTGAGGAGATTCCCGACCACCTCAAGGAGGCGGGCGTGCTGCGGCTGGAGCACAAGCAGGCGAGTCTCGAAGAGCTGGGCCAGCTGGCCCAGCCGCCGATGACGAAGGATGCCGTGGCCGGCCGCATCCGGCGCCTGCTCGCGATGGCCGACAAGCGCGCCGAGGACCTCGGCCTCCCGAGCACCGAGTCGAACCTCACGCCCGACATGCTGGAGAGCTGACCGGCCTCCGGATGCCGCCCAGTCGAGTGGCCACTTCCGTACAGTCGAGTGGCCACTTCCGTACACCCCGGGTGGTCATCCTGCATGCGGGTGAGCGCGCGCTCACCCGCCCCTGAGACCGCAGTCACGCCCCGAGCGGTCACGCACTAGGGTGGTCGGTGATCGAGGCCGCAGCGTCGCGGCCACGGCGACAGACCATCACCGTCCCACCCTGAAGAGGTGCACCGCAGTGACCGTTCGCGTAGGTATCAACGGCTTCGGCCGCATCGGCCGAAACTTCTTCCGTGCCGTCAAGGCGGCCGGCGCCGACATCGAGATCGTCGCCGCCAACGACCTCATGGACAACAAGACGCTGGCCCATCTGCTCAAGTACGACTCGATCCTCGGCCGCTTCCCGGGCGAGGTGACCTACGACGACACCTCGCTGACCGTTGACGGGCAGACCGTTCGCATCTTCGCCGAGCGCGACCCGGCCAAGATCGACTGGACGGGTGTCGGCGCCGACGTCGTCGTGGAGTCGACCGGCTTCTTCACCGAGGCATCAGCGGCGCGGGCGCATATCGACGGTGGGGCCCAGAAGGTCATCATCTCGGCGCCGGCCAAGAACGAGGACATCACCATCGTGATGGGCGTCAACGACGACCTCTACGACCCGTCGGCGCACACGATCATCTCCAACGCCTCGTGCACGACGAACTGCCTCGGGCCGCTGGCGAAGGTGCTGAGCGACGAGTTCGGCATCGAAAAGGGCCTGATGACGACCATCCACGCCTACACGCAGGACCAGAACCTGCAGGACGCGCCGCACAAGGACCTGCGTCGGGCGCGGGCGGCCGCGCTCAACATCGTGCCCACCTCCACCGGCGCGGCGAAGGCCATCGGGCTCGTGCTGCCGCAGCTCAAGGGCAAGCTCGACGGCTTCGCGATGCGGGTTCCGATTGCCACCGGCTCGGCGACCGACCTGACCGTCGAGCTCGGCCGCGAGACCACGGCCGAGGAGATCAACGCCGCGTACAAGGCGGCGGCCGACGGCCCGCTCAAGGGCTACCTCGTCTACACCGAGGACCCCATCGTCTCCAAGGACATCGAGACCCACCCGGCGTCGTGCATCTTCGATGCCGGCCTGACCAAGGTCATCGGCAACCAGGTCAAGGTCGTCGGCTGGTACGACAACGAGTGGGGCTACTCCA
>JAKDLG010000216.1 GCA_030452985.1 Humibacillus sp. | reverse complement strand
TTTTTGCGGGGGGGGGGGGGGGGGGGGGCCTCACAATGGACGTGACCTCCGGAGCGCTCCGATTCGCCGGCGACTTCGGTCAGCCGGACGCACCGTCGACGGTCTCGTTGTTCGGCTCGCGCATCGGAGACGTCGGCGGCGGTACGCTCTTCCTGCGGTCCGGGGGCGGCACGGTCGCCTTCGACGGTGGCGACAGTGTGCGGATCGGCAACGCGACCGCTGGAGGCAACCTCTCAGTAGAGAACACCGGGACGGCCATCAACGCGACCAACAGCCACGACGGCTTCTTCGCCTCCGCGATCTCCGCGAACGGCATGATCGGTGTGCTTTCTCAAGGCCGCACGACGGGAGTCTGGGCCGCTGGGAAGAACACCGGCATCGTCGGCGCAGGCCCGACCGCCGGCCAGTTCTTCGGGGACGTCTCCATCACGGGGACGCTGAGCAAGGGGGGCGGCGGCTTCCGGATCGACCACCCGCTGGACCCGGAGAACAGGTACCTCTCGCACTCGTTCGTCGAGTCACCGGAGATGCTCAACGTCTACCGCGGCACGGTCACCACGGACGACTCCGGCGAGGCCCCGGTCCCTCTGCCCGACTACGTGGAGGCGCTCAACGAGCACTTCACCTACCACCTCACGGTGCTCGGTGAGCTCGGGGTCGCGACGGTCACCCAGCCCGTGCAGGAGAACGGCTTCCGGATCCGGTCGGACCGGCCGGGAGCCGAGGTCTGCTGGCTGCTGCTAGGCGTTCGTCGCGACCCGTGGGCCACCGCGCACCGGATCCCGGTGGAGGAGGACAAGGACGACGACGTCCGTGGCCGCTACCTGCACCCGGACGTCCACGGCGGCGGCCCGCAGCTGTTCGAGCACCCGGAGCACGAGAACTTCCTGCAGTGAGCGACCACGCGCAACAGGTCTCCAAGGCCGCTCCGACCAGAGCCCCGGCCGCTCGCGTCGCGACGACCGAACCGCTCCAAGACGAGTTCGCCGACCTAAGCGACCTGCGACCGCGGCTGGGCAACCGGGCCACCGCGGCCCTGGTCGCGTCGGCTCTCACCGAGGGTGGGCAGCCGCTGGGTCCGTCGTTGCGGGCGGAGATGGAGCGGCGGTTCGCGCACGACTTCGTAGGCGTGCGGATTCACACCGGCAACCTCGCGGCCGAGTCCGCCAGCGCGGTTCAGGCTCTGGCGTACACGGTGGGGCACGACATCATCTTCGGGGCCGGTCAGGATCCCGATTCCTCGTCAGGGCGAGACGTGCTGATGCACGAGCTCGGCCACGTCGTCGAGCACGGCCCTGCGCCGTTGCCGCGGGGAGGTTCCCTCATCGTCGGCCCCGTTCGCGACCGGGCTGAGCGAGAGGCCGACCAACTGGCTGGTGCGGCGCGGCGAGCAGGAGAGGCGGGCCCGGGCAGGGTCGGAACCGAAGCGTCCGGCGGTGGACGTCGCGATGGGCAGGGGCCGCCGATGGGGGACGCCAGGGTAGTGCGGCGGCAGCCCTCGCAGCATCAACCGAAATCCCACGTGCCGGTCATCCCGACCCCCCCCGAGTCGGGGGTGGTGCACGACGTGACCGACTTCTTGGGGCGGAGCTTCACGATCGCAGCCGCACGCGCGGGTGTCGTTGTGATCAGCGGCCGGACGATGCGCCTCTACCGGAACGAGCAGCGCCAGGCGACGATCCGGCTGGCGGCGAACTCCTACCCTCTCAGCCCGGGCTACTACGGGCCTGGGCGGCCCAACCCCGACGGTACGCGCGCCGTGGAGCAGCTCTTCCAGGGCGATCACCAGGACTGGCTGCCCATCAGCCGTACTGACCTCGACCCGGTGCTCAGCAGCCGCATCGACCTGCCCGTCCCCACAGACGAGGCGGCCTACAAGAGATTCCGGGACTCCGTCGACATGCCGCTCGTCTGGGCGGTCCTCCAGCTTCCGCGAGTTGGCTCCGGCGAGAACAGCGGCGGCGGGGGGGGCGGGGCGAATGAGGAGACCGAACCGCTCCCGGCCTGGGCGACCCGGATCAACACGCTCGTGCAGGCTCGGCTGAACAGCGAGCACCTCCGGCTGGCCACACTGGCTAAGGACACGATCGGTGACCTGCGGCCCGAGACGCTGCGCCGGATGTGGGCCGCGGAGGGTGTGCCGAAGCGGCTCGCGCTTGGCCGCACGGACACCACGCCGGCTGAGCAGGTCACGGTCGAGCGGATGAAGGACTCGGGCACGGCGGAGGCCTCGGCCGCCGTCCGGCTGAATGAGCACGATGAGGCTGACGTCGTCTGGGAGCGCATCCTCACGGCCGGCCGATCGCTCTACGCCGGCGCGGAGCAAGCCGGCGCAGCCACAGCACCGGAGCCGGACCCCATCGGCGTGCCGGGCGAAGACAAGGTCGACCCGGATGCCGTACCCCCGAACCAGAAGCCCTACCCGTCGTCGATTCGCTACTACGGACCTGCCCTCGGCGTCACCGGCGTCCCGTTGCACTTCACGATGAGCCTCGACTGGAGCATCGAGGGCGAGTTCGCCGTTTTCGGGCCGATGGCGCTTCGCGGCTATGCGTGGCGCTTCGTCCGCATCCAGGACACCGCCGGGACAGCGGTCGACGAGGCGGCTCGGCGAGCACGTCGCCGGGAGGCGGGGGCGGCTACCCTGCAGAAGGGGTTCGGGGACATCGGCGAGGACCTCGGATCCTCGTCCGCGGCCGAGCTGCTGGCGGCCCACGACTTGGCGGCGGTGGACGCGGTGGTCCGCGGCGCGGGCACTCTGATCCGCAGCTTCGTCGCCCTCGCCAGTCAGCCAAACAACGAGCAGGTCATCCGGTTCGACCGATCAGGTGTTTACCTGGTCACCTGCGTGAGCTCCCACGGCCCGGTGTACGCCACGGAGGACAACCCCACTCCATTCGTCCGGGCGCCCAGCGTCGCCGCGTACACCTTGCGAGTCCAGTCGCCGCAGGAGCTGGCCCGCAGCATGGTTGCCCCGACGCAGCTGGAGGCTGCTCGGGCGTCGCTCGTCGAGCTCGCCGGCAAGGCCCAGCAGGCCCCCTCGGACCAGCAGGCCGACGCGCAGCAGGCGGTCCGGGACCAGCAGGCCCAGGTGGACCGGCTCGTCGCAGTCGAGCGCTCCAGTCTGCCGGAGTTGCTGCGGACGCAGGTTGCGGCCACCCGGCAGCAGATCGAGCTGGTTCGCCGGCTGACTCAGCTGGAATCCACGGGAACGCCCCCGAACACGTGGACCGACTTCGAGGCGCGCGTCCTGCTGGTGGAGCTGAAGATGAAGCACCTCACCGTAAAGGGGGAGCTTGCGAGGCTTCAGGCCGCGGTCACCCAGATGGAGGTCCAGCAGCGGACCCTGGGGGAGGTCAGCGACCTCAAGGATGCCGGCTACCACCCGCAGGTCGCTTTCGTCCCGGACGCCGACGGGCGAGTGCTGCCCGTCGTCATGCAGCTGGCGGAACGGTCCGACAGCACCGTCGCGCACCAGCACTGGGTGCTCGTCGACGTGTCGGTGAGCGGCCACCGCGACCTGTACGAGGGCGGCAGCAGCAGCCGTGGGGCGGTAGGCAGGGCCGAGGCGATCGCTCGCGCGTTCGAGGACTTCGCCGGCAAGGTCCCCTACGGGCGGGGCGAGATCGGGATCCGGCTCCCGGATGTCCTCCTGGAGCAGCTGGAAGGCAACACGGTTCCGACCAGGCTGCGGGCGCACCCTGGAGTCACCGAGCGGTTCTGGCAACGGCTGGAGAGCCTTGCGACCGCGGCTGCGATCGCCGGCCTCGTCGTGACCGGGCCGGCGGCAGTCGCGCTGGGGGTTGTCGGCGGCGTGGCCGGTGGGGCGGTCGCCTCGCACCGGATGTACCGACGGTACGAGGGTGGCTACCTGGAGCTGGACCTGACGACGACGATGGACGTGTTCGCGATCGTCGGGGCTGCTGCCTCGATCGCGGGTCCGATCGCAGGGGCTGTGCCGGCGTCGTCCAAGTTCGTCCGGACGGCGGGCTGGGTGGAGCGCGGCGTAGAGATCTACGGCTACGTCCAGCTGGGGACGTCGATCATCATGGTGCCCGTCAGCTACGTGCAGCGACTGAAGGCGATCCCTGCGGGCGCCTCACCCGGCGAGCGGGCGGCGCTGGCCGCCGAGGCGTTCCTCGATGCGGCGAACCAGTCGCTGCAGCTCGCCGTTAACGCGGCGCAGATGATCCGGCACGCGTCGACCCCCCGGGAGGGTAGGGGGTCGGGGGAGCCCGACCTTCCCCCGGCCCGGGAGACTCCCGCCGTCGAGGCTGGTCCGGGTGAATCGCATTCACCCGTCGAGCAGCGCAGACCCACCGAGGAGCGCAGGTCTGCGCAGGAGCGCAGACCCACTGAGGACGCGAGGACCGGCGAGCCCGCCAAGGCCGCCGACACTCCGGCGTCGTCGGCCCACGACGGCCTGGAGCAGGTCGCGATCGAGCACGGAATGGTGATCATGGCCCCCGAGGGCCGCAGCCTGTCCCGTCGGTATGCCACCGACCTGTTCGGCAACGCAGTTGGGTCCACGCCGTTCGCTGAGGTCGCCCTCTTGCGCAACGTGGAGAGTGGCGACTTCCTCGTCGTCATCGGGGACGAGGCGGCGGTGCAGCTCGGGGAGTCCAACCCCGACTGGCACGAGATCCTGCCCGAACGGGCCCGCACCGGACGCTGGGTCCTGGAGGAACACAGCCATGCCGCCGATCATCTGACCCGGCAGACGCCCAACCGCGGCCGGTGGCCCAGCGGACCCGACGGCGACTTCCTTGTCGTCGTAGCCGAAGCCCGGCGCACAGGCCGAGCGGCGCACGGCAGGATCCGGGTATACAGCGCAGGTGGCCAGCAGGTGACCGAGTACGCCTATCACCCCGGGACCGCGCGGCCATATGAGGTGGCCATTGCCCTACCCGGTGGCAAGAGGTATCAGAAGCGGTACGCCACGATCGAGGACTATCTGGCGGACTTCTCCGCGAAGACCGGAGAGCCCGTCCCGCAGATCCCCGACGACTTCCCCGGCGCCCGCCGAACGCAACTCGCCCTACCGGCAGCTGCACCGGGGTCCACGCCGCCCACCGCCCCAGGTGGCGCCGGGGCCCCCCGACCCGTCGGGCCCGGTCAGGACGTGCCGTCGCCAGCCCGCGTCCCCGGGCCTCGTGCAGGCGAGGCGCCGCCCGTCCGCAACCGGCGTCAGGAGCTCACTGCCCGCGAACAAGCCGCTCGGGAAGCGGCCGAGACCGGCGACCCGGCCCGGATCGCCGAGGCCAACGAGCGGCTGCTCGACTTCGACCGGGAGCTGCGGGCGGGCCTGGAGGACACCGACTTCAGCGCCCAGCATGCAGCCATGATGGCCGACGCAGGGCTGGACGTCGCGCAGATGCGGGCGCTGCGTGCGTTCGCCGGGAAGCGTGCCAACGCCGTGGTCGCCCGCACCACCTTGGGGACGTTGCGTGACGTCGCGGAGTTCGCCGCCCGGATCGAACCGCTGTTGGGCGAACCCACGACTCAGGCCGCGCTGGCGCACCTGCAGGAGGCCGGCACGACGAACCCGAAGACCATCGCCGAGAATCTGCGCGACGTTCCGGCTGAACAGCTGCCCGCGCTCCTACGGGTGCTCGCGGATCCCTTGCTGCAACTGCGGGGACTGCAGAAGCAGCACTGGAAGTTGCTGAGCAATCCCCAGGTCGTGGCGCTCCTCGACACCTATGGCTCGGCCATCTGGCGTGGGTTGTACAAGTCCGAACTGGGTGGGCGCAGCCACACCGTGCTCGAGCGCCTCGCCGCACGCGTGGCAGAGGCCCCGGCCGAGGCTGAGGCCCTCGTCAACGCGGTGATGACGGCCCGGACGACGCGGGCGCAGGAACGGGTGCTGGACATCCCGGCCCCACCCAGAGCGCCGCGGCAACAACGCGGCCTCGAGATCAAGGCGGCCCGCGACGACGCCCTGTGGGAGGGCTACCTCACGGACGCCCGGACGTTCGTCGACACCCATCATGAGTGGCGCGACTGGGCCACCACCCGTGGCGAGAACCCTCCGACTCGAGGTGAGCTGATCGAACGTGTCGCGACCATCAGCCAGATCCGGTCCCTGGCACGACGAGGGCAGTACAGCCACCTGACACGCGAGCAACGCCTCATGCTCCTAGACGACTACATCCGCTTCACACGGGATACCGGATTCACCGGTGACTTCATAGGACCGGGAAACCAGGCTTCCGGCGCGCTGAGCGAAGCCTTGTTCCTGCCGCCCGGGGCCCGGCGTGGCGTCCGGTTGCCCCACACGCCGCTGGACCCGTCGATCCCGATCGACCCTGCCAAACGACTCGAGACCACCCTGCCGGACTACGAGCTGCCGTCAGCGGACCGGGTGGTCGCGGGCGTACGCAACTTCGTGGAGCAGAAGTCCAACCGCCTCTCGACGGAGAGGGGTACGGATGTCGACGCCGGCGATGTCAATCTCGCTAAGCGGCACCTGACTGACGCGAAGAAGGACCAGCCGGGGATTGCCGCCGCAGCGGCGGAGACGCTGCCGGGTTTCGAGGCGCCGGCCGGTGGCGCGGTGCACCTCATCGAGTACGTCCGAACCCCCAGCACGGCCACCCGTGAGGCGATGTACGACGTCCTGCTCGGCCCCGACTCCCCGTTGACAGCGGTCAAGTTCGGCGACCTACCATGGATGACCCGCGCTGAGTGGACTGCGCAACGCGGCCTTCCCACCGCCGCTCGCTGACGCGGCGGGAAGGCGCTCAGGGCGAGAAGAGGGCGTCGAGCAGGGCGACCTCGTCGTCGCTGCAGGGGTCGTCGGGTCCGCTCCACCAGGCGCACCTTCTCGCACGCGGCGGGGCTGGGCTGGCGTCCATGGTGGTGGGCTCGTTCGCGCTTTTGGTGCCGACTGTTTCGTCCACAGGCCGCTGAGCACTCTGGCGTTGGTCCTACGAGCGGTGCTGCCCGGGTCGCTAGCCAAGCTCGGATAGTCACGGTGTAGGGCGGGTACGCCAGTTGGACCGCGGTCTCGAGTGCGATCAAGGCCGCAGCGAGCAACGGCGCCCGGGCGGGTGGGCCTGATGTGAACGCGCAGATCGTCAGTGCCCGGGTGGACCGGTTCTTGTCCCGGGTGTTTGCTGACGGTGAGGAGTCGGGGTGGCTGCTGAAGGGGGGCACGAGCATGCTGGCCGGGGTCCCGCGCACCAGGCCACGAAAGACGTGGACCTCGCTGCTGGCGGTGGGTCGCTGGATGACGCCATCGCTGATCTGCAGCGGCGGGTCGAACGTGATCTCGGCGATCATCTGGGTTTCGAGCTGACCAGCAGCCGGGTGACCGGCGGCGGAGGCAACCAGCTCGGGGTGCAAACACGGCGCGTGGTATTCACCTGCCGCGACCAGGGCACGGGGCGCGAGATCGGTGACGGCCCGGTCGGCGTCGTGGTGGGCGATGCGCCCGTCGGGGAGGTGGAGACCCGGGAGCCGGTCAACCGGCTTCAGCTGCCGCGGCCGCTACGGACCCACTACCAAGGGCGCTGACCTCACCGCTGGCGGTGAGCCCGTCAGCGAACAAGCCTCCCTTGATATCGGTCTGGTCGAGGCCTAGGGCTGTCCTCATGGGGTTGATGAGGTGGGCGCCGGGGGAGGCCTCCGGGAAACCCCGCCTGTCACCGCGGATGGCCCGGGTTGTGCGGGTGTGCGGCCGGGGCCGTCGTGTCCGCCCCGCCTCACCGCAGGTATGACGTACCTCTTTGGTGGGTGGGAAGTCCTATTCGGTGTGACCAATAACGTGATGGCAGCCGCAGTGGGTGGGGTTAGTCTGAGGGTTTTCGACACGACCGAGCATCGCGAGTGCGGTGGCCTGTCGGAACCTGTCAAGTCGGTTGAGACAGCGGGGGGTTACGCGCTCTGTATGAGCGC